>CAWVZP010000048.1:0-15917 GCA_963934675.1 uncultured Gammaproteobacteria bacterium
AGAGCCGCGTAAGCGATACACATTTATATTTGATGCAGAGCAACCGCTCGATCGAGACTTGCCGTTAACCATCGACCCGACTGGCGTACATATGCGTACCGATGGTCAGTATTACTTGGCTGGCTGTGCACCTGATGAGGATCTGGCGGTTGACTATGATGACTATGAGCCAGATCACAGCATTTGGCAGGAAAAAGTGTGGCCAATTATTGCCAATCGTATCCCTCAGTTTGAAGCGATCAAACTGGTTAATTCCTGGGTTGGTCACTATGCCTTCAATACACTCGACCAAAACGCAATTCTTGGGCCTCACTCTGTCGTAGAAAACTTCATATTTGTGAATGGTTTTTCTGGTCATGGGTTACAGCAGTCGCCAGCCATGGGACGCGGAATTGCTGAGTTGATTACCTATGGTGACTATCGCTCGCTCGACCTGTCACCTTTTAGGTTCGACCGCATTGAGCGAAATGAGCCATTTAATGAGAAGGCTATCATTTGAGAGACATAAGATTAGGAAGTATAAGCTTGAGGTATATGATATGAAACTTGAAGCCAATCCGTTTACACAGGCACTTAAAGACGGGCAAAAGCAAGTTGGATTGTGGGTGAGCCTTAGTAATAACTTTGCTGCCGAGGTGATTTCGACAGCGGGGTTCGATTGGGTTCTGCTTGATATGGAGCATTCACCCAACGAGTTGAACTCTTTGCTCGGACAATTACAAACCTTTGCTTCAAGTAGCACAACTGCGATAGTAAGACCTGACTGGAATGATTCAGTCAAAGTAAAACGCCTGTTAGATTTAGGCGCAGAAGGTTTACTGTTTCCAATGATCCAATCGGTTGAAGAAGCCGAGAGCGCTGTATCAGCCACCCGTTATCCGCCACGAGGCATTCGAGGGGTTAGTACCTCAACCCGTGCGAATGCTTTCGGCCGTAAAACCGATTATTTTGAGCGCATAGAAGATGAAACAACGGTTATCGTACAAATCGAAACGCGAGTTGCGCTAGAGCGCGCAGAAGAGATAGCCGCCGTCGATGGCGTGAGTGCTGTATTCTTTGGTCCAGCCGATATTGCAGCTGATATAGGGTTGCTCGGTAAGCCCGGCAATAGCGACGTGTGGGACTTGATCTGGCCAGTAGCTGAAAAATTGATTCAACAGGGCGTGGTCGTTGGAACATTGGTATTTGACCCTAAGTTTGCCGCCGAGTTATTTAATAGAGGGTTTACCTTTGTAGCCTGCGGGTCCGATACGTCATTGCTAGCACGGGGTGCGGACAACTTACTGGCAACTGTTAAAAACCAAATTTAGTTTGTTTATCAAAAATTCATGAGGATATATTGATGAAAAAAATAGTACTCACTGGTGCAGCTGGCCGACTCGGTTCTTACCTGAGAGAGCCTTTGACCAAAATAGCCGATCAGGTGGTTTCGTCAGACTTGGCGGATGACATCGGTAATTTATATCCTGGCGAAACCTATCAGCGGGCTGATTTGGCAAAATATGACGACATACATGCTTTGCTTGAAGGGGCTGACATGGTGGTTCACTTCGGTGCGATTGGCGACGAAGCGCCTTTTGGTGACATTCTTCAGGCCAATATTATTGGTGCCTACAATGTCTGGGAAGCGGCGTACCAACACCAGCTGAAGCGCGTTGTTTACGCCAGCTCAATCCATGCGGTTGGCATGCACAAGAAGACAGACTTTATCGGAATTGATGCTCCCCATCGTCCTGACACATTCTACGGTTTGGCTAAATGCTTTGCCGAAGATCTTGGTAGTATGTATTGGGACAAGCGAGGCATGGAATCTGTTTGTATGCGAATTTTGTCCTGTGCTCAGGTCACCAATACCCGCGCGCTCGGCACTTGGCTATCTTATGACGACTTAATTCAATTGGTAGAAAGAGCGATCGATACCCCCGTGACGGGATTCTCTGTGGTGTATGGCGTGTCTAATAATGACCGTGCGCCAGTAGACAATGCCAAAGCTAGTTTTCTGGGATATCGGCCCAAAGATAATGCCGAACAGTTCGCAACCACAATTTTGGCCGAAGCGCCTGCGGTTGATGTTAATGATGCTGCCCTTACTTGCCATGGTGGCCCGTTCGCTACGACTGAACTAGGCTCTAGCGGTTTGGCAACGATGACGATTATTGACGATGCAAAAACGACCTGACTGAACACAAAGGAACAGTAACAAGTATAGATTCAGGAGCCGCATGTTTCGAACAAGACCTTTGGGAGCCACCGAACTGTTTGAAGAAGTCTTGAGGGTTATCCTTTATGCTCATCAAAAAGAAGAGCCAACCATTGATATTCGTGAAGAATGGAGCGGTCGTTCTAACTACCAACTGAACAATGACAACTCAAATGGCTGGTGGAATGATGGTCGTGAGATACCAGAAATGGTCAAATTTGGATTTGAGACATAACACAAATGGGTGAGTAAAATTTTCATTGAATACTAATAGGCTAACTGTTGCAGTCGCAGTAGCTGTAATGACACTCTGTGCAAACGAGGGCAGAGGATAGAATGAAGACAATTAAAGCTGGCGATCTTGAGGTCGCATACTATGACTGTGGCCCGTCAGATGGCGCCCCTGTTATTCTGCTTCACGGATTCCCGTATGACACCCGATCATACGATGAAGTTGTGGAAAGCTTAGTAAAGGTTGGCGTCCGATGTTTGGTGCCTTATCTTCGGGGATATGGCCCGACAAGATTTTTGAATTCCGATACAAAGCGATCTGGCCAGCAGGCCGCACTTGCGTACGATCTTCTTGCTTTTATGGATGCTTTGTCTATCCCACATGCCGTTCTTGGTGGTTATGATTGGGGTGGTCGTGCCGCCTGTATTGTCGCTGCTTTGTGGCCAGATCGGGTGAAAGGTTTGGTTAGTTGTGCTAAGGGGTACAATATTCAGGATATATCGAACGCTTGGCAGCCTGCGTCCGCATTGGAAGAAGCGCGTTATTGGTATATGTATTACTTTAACACGCGTCGCGGTGAGGCTGGTTTGTATCAGAACCGCAAGGAGCTGTGCCGTCATATTTGGACGCTTTGGTCGCCAACGTGGTGCTTTAATGACGCGACCTTCGACAAGACAGCAACATCTTTTGACAACGCAGATTTCGTAGATATCGTGATCCATTCATATAGGCATCGTTTTGGCGATGTAGAAGGTGATCCAAAGTTCGATGAGATTGAAGCCCGTATTGCAAAACAACCTAATATCGCGATTCCAACAATAGTAATGCAGGGTTGGGATGATGGCGTAGATCCACCATCCAAAGAAGATTTTGATGGTCCCCATTTTACGGGTCATTATAGTCGGATGATTGCAGAAGGTGTGGGACATAACTTTCCGCAAGAGGCCCCCATTGCTTTCACCGACGCTGTGGTTTCGCTGCTATTGTAGTGCTTGTATCTGATAGTGTAGCCGTCCGCTTCGAAAGCTTAGTGTGAATTCCTAATTCGCAAGAAGCTTGCAAAACGGGGTGTCCCTTTATTTGTCAGTCCGAAATAACGATAGGTAATGATTGAACCGATTGGTGGTGGATTAGTTCGTTCTAAATCGGAGAAACCTGTTCCTAACTTAAAGCGTCGTTGATCATCGGTTTCAACCAACATGGATCCCAGTAAGCCAGTGTACTTGCCTTGTCCGCCATAATGTTCAATCACCGTGGCCTCCGCATCACTGGACTTTTTTAGCTTGAGCAAATCGTCACTGCGGCTATTCTGATAGTGCGATGCCCCTCGATGTAACATCAAACCTTCGCCCTTGTTTTTGACGATACGATCCAATGTCTCTAATAACACGACGTGATCGTCGAGCTTAAATTGCACTACTGATTGAATATGACTACGATTTACTCGTTTGACGATCAATTGGATCTTCTCAACGCGAAGGTCAAAAGTTTGTTCGCTAGCGGGTAAATCGAATATCAAATATTTGATTAAACGCCAGTCTTCCTCATCAATGTGATGACGTCGAATAATACCTGAGAGTCGATCGAACTGACCACGGCCTAGCCAAAGCTCGCCATCGAGTGGCGTTTTGGGAAGTACATCCACAAACCACAGCGGTGTCTGAATGATATTGCCTTGCCGAGACATCATTTGCGTTCCATCCCAGTAACCCCGCACGCCATCAAATTTTTCACTCACCCAATAGTTAGTAATGTCTATTTGATCGTGATAACGGTTGGCCAGTTGTAATTCTGGAATTTTTTTTTCGGCGGATATGCCAGTAATCGAGGTGACTAAAAGGAAAAAGCCAATCAGGTGATGATAATACACAGTTTATTCACTCCTTGAATATTGCATTGAGTTATACGATACAGTAAAAAATGATTGCTTGTGGACCTTACTCATTACTCTTAGAACGTTTGTGAATTAAGCTGTAAACATTGCTTATCAGCACCCCATGGAAACTCGGAGTGAAATAGCAATCCGTATTGGATAGACTAGCAGGAACAATGGGAACAATAATCAACTAGGTAGAACTATCGAAGAAACCGAATTAAAGATGGATACTAACTTTTCATCGTTAATTTTAACGCCGCCCCTTTTTTCGTTTAAAACCAGTTTTAAAGAGACGGGTCATACAAAATATAGTTGGCTTGTTGCTCTGTTTCAATGGCTCCTGGGCGTATTTTACGTACAGCAGAAATGGCAGTTTTGGGAGTCTCGCCAAAGGCGCACAAAATTTTTGCTGCGATCATTCCGCTTCGACCAAGTCCTGCTGCGCAGTGAATTATAATCTTCCCGCCCTGACGAAGAGATTGCAGAATCGTTTCACCATCTTTTTCCCACGCCATGTCGAATTTTACACCAGGTACGTCCATATCTGGAATTGGCAGGTGATAGCATCGCAGGCCAGCAACCTGCATTTCTTCAATAATATTAGGCACGCCAAGGCGCTCAAAATCTTTCGATTCAAGAAGAGTCAGAACTGAATCTGCGCCCCATTCGACAATTTGAGCAAGGTCCTGTTGAAGGTTCCGTCGCCATATTCCACCGAGTTTGTCTTTGTGATTTCGACCTGGGCAAGGAGTGATTCCAATTAGGCCTGGATTTGGTAATTCCAAGACGGAAATCGATAAAAATCCCACCAGTTCGTTTGTTAGAATGTGCTGTATATCGCTTAGATTCGGTTTTTTGCCAATACCGTTTTTCATTATTTGGCGTGATCTCGTTTACTGGTGGTGGGCTCTTTGTAATCCTGGAAGTTCATTTAGTAAGTCCTAGTGACCTAAGGCTAAAAGAGGAAGCGCACACCGCGCTTCCTCAAAATTAACCCTGATATTTGTCGATTGATCTAAACTAAATATCAGGCTGTGCCAGTAAGTAATATCAAAACCTTGACGGCATAATAAAACATACCAAATCAATCATCAGGATTTAGGTTCAGTCTTTGTATCAAATCTTTTACGCCATTCGCTGATGATGCGAGATTTGTTTTCAGCTGCCCAAACGAAATCGTTATTAATCATTTTATCTTGCACATCTGGTGGAAAGTGTTCACGCCATGGATCGTCTCTTCTAGTAACACCTGGCATAGCAACGACGGATGCGGTTGCAGCATATATGACCATTGCTTCGTCAGAAATTGCCCAATCAAGAAATTGCTTCGCATCTGAAGGGTTCTTCGTACCAGTCATAATCGACATAGCTTGCATCTCCCAGCCAATACCTTCTTCGGGGATAATGATTTCAATAGGTGCGCCTTTCGATTTTAATTTAGCACCACGAAACGGCCAGGATATTCCAATCGTAAACTCACCAGCAGCTGCTTGTTTGCAAGGCTTTGAGCCTGAATGGGTGTAGAGCGCAATATTTTCATGCAACTTTTCCATATAATCCCAAGCTTTTTCTTCACCCAAAATTTGAATCCAGGCAGAAACGTCGAGAAACCCTGTGCCAGAAGATGCCGGATTGGGCATGGTGATATGTCCTTTATAAATGGGATTTAAAAGGTCGTTCCAGCTTTTAGGTAATGGAAGACTATGCTTTTTGGCTTCTATCGTATTCATACATATAGCGCCTGCCCAACCATAAATCCCTGTCCAGTGAGCCGGGCTTTGCTTGTCACGGTAGCGTTGATCAAGCTTTTCTACACCTTTGGGTGTGTAGGGGTCAAACATGCCTAGCGCATCCATACTAAGCATGCTGGTACCGGCCATGGCATAAAGCACATCGGCTCGTGGATTATCTTTTTCTGCCATTAAGCGGGCATGAATAATACCAGTAGAATCACGTACCCAATTGACTTGGATATCTGGATATTTTTTATTAAATGCGTTGCCTATAAGCTTCAGCTTATCAGCATCCATTGCGGCGTAAATGGTGAGTTCACCTGCGGATGAGATGGCCGGTGTCAGCGCCATGGCCCAGGCAAGTAATACAAGCCGAGTTAAGACTCTGGCCTTCAAGAATTGACTGAATTTGTACATTGTATTCTCCTAATTATTTTGAGTTACCTACCTAGAAATTGACGCCTTCTCAAATAAAAAGCTGAACAGATGTCTTTGTCAAGGATAAAAACTTATAAGCTAAACTTAATTTTATTGCAAGAAAAATATAAATATAGTTGTCACAAGTTTCAATTTAAACTAACTATTCAGTCCTTATCTTGATAGTTGTTGGTGGCTTGAGCATGCAATTGTCACTGAGCTAAATAAGGTTTTAACTCATGTTGAATCAGTTCTAGCATGTGGGCTGCATGGGGGAGTTTGAGGCTTCTATTGGATAGTTTAATCAAATAGTGAATCATGATTTCTGGCTTGAAAACTCGAGCACACAGGGATATGTCGTTCAGCGCCAAAAAAGAGAATGGATCGGTCCAGCCGACAATGCCTGAGTGTTTGACAATTTGGCAAACGGCAGAATATTGATTGGTTTCAACAGCCGAATGCCATTCGACACCTTGATCATGAAAGGCGTTTCGTAATGCTGCTGTTGTGGGGTGATTGTAGTATAGCGAGGCTACTTTTCTACCTTCTAGATCCTTAGGGTAAATCACTTCTTTATCCGCTAGCTTATCATTTTTAGGGAATATACACAGGCTTGGAACAGAGAAAACCTCGCCACCATCTGCAATGGAACTATCTTTATCTGCTAGTCGATTGATTTCATAGATGCCTAGATCAAAGATTTGAGACTTTATTAATTCATGCGCTTCATGGGAGTGGAAGGCTTGAGACGATATCATCATATCAGGGTATTCCTTGTTGAATTTTGGGATTACTGCAGGTAACAAACTGTTAGAAATACTGGGTGATGAAGCAATTCGAAAATTGCCAGTCGATAGATTCTTGATCTCTAGTGCGGCGAGCTTCGCTCGGTCAATAGAGTCAAGAACCTGCTCGGCCGCAATGAGGAAACTTTCACCTTGGGGGGTGGGTGATACTTTTCCACGGTTTCGTTCAAGTGCTGAAAAACCTAGCTCCTGCTCTAGTGTTGTAATCAACTGACTAACGGCAGATTGCGACACTTTAAGCAATTTGGAGGCTTTGGTTAGCGTACCAAACTCGATGGCATATTTGAGTGCCAGTAATTGTCTTTGATTCATTTTATCCAGATTTTATTTTAAGTTTTACTTATAACTTTAATTTATCATAACTACCCATCAATATATATAGCTGATATAGTCCAGTCATATCGTGGTCATGATTAGTTAAGTAATCATCCCATTCTTTCTTTAACCCGTTTAATTTTAGATAAAGACGTGAACATGAGAACCGAATCGACTAAACCATCAAACAGCTACCTAAGCCTATCTGGCGTTAGTAAATATTTTGGTTCTTTTGCAGCCTTAAATGATGTGTCGTTCGAAATAACTGAAGGCGAGTTTATTTGTTTTCTAGGGCCTTCAGGTTGTGGTAAAACCACATTGTTGCGTTGCATCGCAGGACTTGAAACCCAAAATGAAGGCACTATTATTTTAGGAGGGAAGGATATCTCATGGCTGCCACCCTCGAGCCGAGATTTTGGCATCGTTTTTCAGTCTTATGCCCTATTCCCCAACTTAAAAGTTAGCGACAATATAACCTATGGGTTGGTCAATCAGAAAATCTCTGCTGCGAAGATTCAGGCCAAATGTAGTGAGCTACTAGAGCTAGTGGATTTAACTGACCACGTTGATAAATACCCAGCGCAACTTTCTGGTGGGCAACAACAGCGAGTTGCGCTGGCGCGCGCATTGGCTACTTCGCCAGGATTACTTTTGTTGGACGAACCTCTGTCAGCGCTAGATGCTAAGGTACGCAGTTATCTTCGGCGAGAAATACGTGAAATTCAAAAACGGTTAGGAGTTACCACGATTATGGTGACTCACGATCAGGAAGAAGCGCAGTCGATGGCAGATAGGATCATCGTTATCAATGAGGGTCGAATAGAACAAGCTGGAACGCCCAGTGAAATTTATAATCATCCTGCAACACCGTTTATCGCTGACTTTATTGGCACGATGAATTTTGTTTCTGCAGTAGTGGCCACCCCAAATTCAGTCGATTGTAAAACTGTGTCATTAAAATGTGATATCAATGACTACTCAATTGGATCAAAGTTAAATTGTGCCATCCGTCCTGAAGACGTCATCATAGGCACCATCCCTGACCAATCGGAAAATACAATCGATGTAACGATAACTGAGGTTGAAAATCTTGGGTCGTTTTCTCGTCTGTTTCTAAATGCGCCAGCACTTGGATCGTCAGAATTTATAGTCGATGTACGAAAAGATGCTGTTAACCAGCATTCAGCAGATTGGGCGCCGGATAAATCTGTTCAGATACAAATCCCAGCGAATAGTATTCGAATTTATCCAGTGGAAATCTGACTCATGCAGACAACAGTGCCGACTGCCATTCATCGTAATGGTCGTCTAAAACTTGATCGTGACGACTGGATTATTCGTGGCCTACTGCTTGGCTTTGCAGTGTTGTTGATAGTCGCTTTGGTTATCCCGCTTTATATGTTGATTTCACGCAGCTTCCACGATGCCAGTGGAGAATTTATTGGCCTAGCTAACTACGTGCTCTATTTCGAAACCCCTGCACTGTTTCTATCCATCAACAATAGTTTTTTCATCGCAACTGTCAGCACAATAATCTCTGTTAGCCTTGCATTTTTTTATGCTTATGCTCTGACTCGAACCTGTATGAAGTTCAAGGGGTTCTTCAAGGTAATGGCGTTAGTTCCGCTACTGAGCCCAGGTATTCTGAAAGCGATTGCACTGGTCTACTGGTTTGGCAATCAGGGTTTACTGAATGAGTGGCTATTGGGTTACAGTATTTATGGACCCATCGGCATTGTTATGGGGTCTGTATTCTGGACTTTCCCACACGCTGTTTTAGTCATAGCAACTGCTATGGCGCTTTCTGATCTACGTTTGTACGAAGCTGCGGAAGTAATGAAAACCAGCTCAGTCAGAACATTCTTCACAATAACATTGCCCGGTATTCAGTACGGTTTGATTAGTGCATTTATTATTGTTTTTATTCGAATATTTACTGACTTCGGTATTCCGAAGGTCATCGGCGGAAATTACAATGTGTTAGCCACTGATATTTATAAAGAAGTGGTCGGTCAGCAAAACTTCGAAATGGGTGCCGTAGTTTCTGTCGTATTATTAGTTCCAGCCCTCATTGCTTTTGTGATCGATCGAATCGTCACCCGAAAACAGGTCGCGGCCTTAACCTCTAGATCCGTTCCCTTCGCGCCTAAACCCAATAAATGGCTCGATGGCAGCCTGATTATTTACTGTTCGCTGATCACCGTTTTAATGTTTTCTGTGCTTGGCATGGCGCAGTTCGCCTCACTGGTGAAATTTTGGCCTTATAATTTGGAGCTCACATTGGATCACTATCAGTTCGACTTGATCGGCGTGGGCTGGGGGAATTTCTTTAACTCGCTCTGGTTAGCCTTTGGTGCCTCAGTGTTTGGAACATTTATCATCTTTCTGGGTGCCTATTTGGTAGAGAAGCCTCGCCAAGGCCAGGACACTATGATTCGACAGGTCATTCAGTTCCTAGCAATGTTGCCGCTCGCCGTACCGGGTCTCGTACTAGGTTTGTCGTACCTCTTCTTTATTAACAGTCCAAATAATCCTTTTGGTTTTTTGTATGGCACGGTGGCCATTTTAGCTATTAGCACTGTCACACACTACTACACCCCAACTCACCTGATGGCAGTGACCGCTCTTAAACAAATGGATCGAGAATTTGAGGCTGTTTCGGCCTCTTTAAAAGTACCGCTTACGAAAAGCTTCTGGCGTATTACTGTCCCTGTCTGCATGCCAGCTATTCTGGACATATCGATTTATTTATTCCTCAATGCCATGACCACAGTGTCAGCGATTATTTTCATTTACGGCCCTATGAGTGAAGTAGCATCAATTGCTACCATTCACATGGACGAGGCAGGGGAAACGGCATCTGCTGCAGCGATGGGCATGTTGATTGTTTATGCCTGTTTGATTGTCCGCATATTACATGGATTTATTTCAAGCAAAATATTAAACCGACTGCAGGAATGGCGTCATAGATAAATAGTCATTTTTGAAGCTCCAGCAACAGAAACTTTTTATATTTACTGATCAATGCGTTCGTTGGTCATTATTTCTTGTTTGAAAGAAAAATAAGGAGAGCGCTGATAAACATCATTAAAATACCAAGAAAGCTAGTGTGTATCTTAAATTTAATAAATGTTAAAAAAGAAAAGCAGTGCACAAGATGACACTCAATTAAACCGAATATAGTTAATGATCCTCATTTGTAACCTAATTGTTTAACTTATGCTCGGAAGACTGTTTACTAAAAGCTTTCAGCCTGAATAATTCTACTTCCTGTTTCTATAAGACTTTGCCATGATTAATTATAATTGAGGATCAATCAAAGATTCAGGTAAATTCTGTTTCTTCTCCAACCTTTTTATCTTTGTAACTCATTAAGGTTGTCTGAATTTATTTTTGATAATGGGGTGAGATTGATTAGACTGCTGCTATCAGTTGATTATTAAACCTAAATCTTACAGAGTAACTATCCTATGAGTTCTCAAATAAAAGTTGCTTTGGTAACCGGTGCGGGTACTGGCATTGGTCGTGCCGTGAGTATAGCTTTAATCAATGAAGGTTATGCCGTTGTACTCACTGGCCGACGTTTAGAGTTGCTCGAAGAAACAGCGAGCTTGAGCAAAGCCGATGCACAAGATTATTTATGCGTTAGCTGTGACGTTGGTGACCCAGATCAAGTCAAACATCTTTTCTCTGAATTGAAACAGAAGTATTCAAAACTGGATTTACTGTTCAATAATGCGGGTGTTTCTACCCCAAAGATGTCGATGGAGGATATCAGCTATGAGCAGTGGCGGTCGGTTATTGATACTAATCTAACGGGGGTTTTTCTGTGTTCTCAGCAAGCCATCCGAATGATGAAAAGCCAAACTCCGGTTGGCGGAAGGATTATTAATAACGGTTCTATATCGGCTCATGTACCGCGACCATTTTCGGCCCCTTATACGTCGACTAAGCACGCAATGACGGGTTTAACTAAATCGATTTCATTAGATGGACGTGAGCATGATATTGTTTGTAGCCAAATAGATATTGGTAATGCAGCGACACCATTGACCAAAAACTTTCCAAAAGGTGTGCCTCAGGCAAATGGGACTATTCAGGCAGAGCCTGTAATTGATGTCGAGAAGGTGGCGCAAGCGATCGTTCAAATGGCTGTTTTACCGCTAGAAATTAATGTTCAGTTCATGACCTTAATGGCGACAAAAATGCCCTATATCGGCCGAGGCTAGCTTATTACGCATCAATACTGCGCAGGCCTTTTTGAAATAGTGATTTAGAGGGTTTGTAAAATCCTAATGGTAGGATACAGAATACAACTGAATGAATGGTTAGAGACCTAACGCTATGACTCAATTCCCAAATTTATTGTCCCCACTAAAAATTGGTAACTGTGAAGTTCGTAATCGTATTCTAGTTTCGGCACACGTGCCTGGCTTTGCTGAAAACTATCTACCAGGTGATAAATATATTGCTTATCACCGGACCTATGCGAGAAGTGGCGTTGGTTTACAAATCACTGGCGGTACCCCCGTTCACGAGTCAGGACTTCTGAGCACAAATACCGATGCGTTAAGGAATTTGAATGACGATATTGTTCCGGGTTACCAAAAGCTGAGCGACGCGGTTCATGAGGAAGGTGGGTGTATTTTGGCCCAGCTGGCGCACAGTGGCGGTACCGTACTCATTAATAAACCCAATCTCGCTAGCTGGTCTGCATCGGCGATTCGGTCGGAAACCACAGGCAATATCTCACACGCGATGAGCCTCGACGAAATCGAAGAGATCAAAGGTGCATTTGCTGCTGCGGCTAAGCGAGCCGGTGACGGTAATATGGATGGTGTCGAAATTTTGGGTGCTTTTGGGTTTTTGCCTCAGGCATTTTTGTCACCATTAACTAATTTTCGTGATGATCAATACGGTGGATCACTGAACAATCGAATGCGTTTCATACTCGAGCTATTACAAGTGGTACGAGCTGCGTTGGGTCCTGATCGGGTGCTTGGTTTGCGCCTTCCAGGTGATGAATTTGAACCGGGTGGACTGACGTTGGAAGATATGAAAATCGTCACTCATGTCATTGCTGAAACTGGACTGATTGATTATCTTAATATCATCGCACACACTAATGTAACTCACACCGGCAGAGCGAAGCACTGGGCGCCGACACCCGCCAAGCACGGCATCTTTGTCCCGCTGGCCGAGGCCATTCGGAGGCAGGTTAATATTCCGGTGTTTGCCGTTGGCCGTGTCACTGACCCGTTTCATGCTGAAAAAATTATTGCTGACAAACAGGCGGATATGGTTGGCATGACTCGTGCCAACATTTGTGATCCTGAGTTGGTTGCCAAAATTAAACGAAATGAAATCAAACAAATTCGACCTTGCGTAGGTGCCAATGCCTGTATTGCTAATCGCTATGTTGGTAAACCAATCAACTGTATGCACAACACGATGGTGTCTAAGCCGGGGGTTAAATTGCAATCAGCGACACAACCCCAATCAATTGTCGTTATTGGTGGTGGCCCAGCGGGGCTAGAGGTGGCTCGTATAGCCGCTGAACGTGGGCATTCGGTTGAGGTTTTCGAAAAAAATAAAAGAGTCGGTGGACAGTTAGCGCTATGGGCCGCAGCACCATCAATGGGAGAACTTGGCAATATCATTCGTTGGCGGATCAGTGAACTAGATCGACTGGGGGTTAAAATCCATCTGAATCAGGCGATTGAAAAAGCCGACCTCGATAGTTTGAAAGCAGATGAGATTGTGATTGCCACAGGCTCGAATGATTTTCATCAACACGTTCTGGGTGAGCATACAATACAAACAGTCACGCCTCATGACCTTCTGCGAGGTGGCGTAGTTCAGGCAACCAAAGCGTTAGTTATTAACGAAGGTCGTGGGCAAGCGGGTCTGGCGGCAGCTGAACTGTTGCTCTCTAAAGGCATCGATGTTGAAATCATTTCCAGTGATATTGCTGTTGGCGCTGACATTGACCCTACCAATAGAACCGCTTGGTTAATGCGACTCGGTGAAAAAGGATGCCACTTTAGCGCTACCCAGATTGTTGTTAGTGCGCAAGGCAATCGAGTTGCTTGTCGTAACGTTTATGATGATCGAGTCAATTACCGTGAAGGGATTGATTTAATTGTTACTTGGCATGGGTGCCGAGCAAATACTAGTGTTACGGCGTTATCCTGCACGCTACCAGAAAAAGTTCATTACATTGGCGATTGCGTCAGCCCCCGAAGTGTTGAGATAGCAATGGGTGAAGCTGAAGAACTGGCCAACAGGCTTTAGTTTTTTGGGTCGCCTTTAAAGCGACAACAGATCGTTGATCACACGACTTTTTGTTAACCAGAGAAGTCAATCTGTCGGATGAATTCGTCAAACGTTATATCTTGTTCCTGGCTTTAACAGGCCAGAGTTTTGAGCCAGTAGGGCAGGGTGCTCCATCAAATAGGATGGCGCAAATTCGCTTTGTAATGACGGCAGCTTTATTTTTTCGTAGGGCCTCCAAATTAATGAAATCGATTGAGTCGTCGAGCACCGCTTAAAATGGATAGTCGTCTGCAACTGACTTTTGAAAAGCCCGGGGAAAGCATGTGATTGACGACGGAGAAGTTTTGAACATCGACCGATTGACGAAACCAATATTATTCTCGGCAATCCTTCACATGCAATCAAGTGAGCATCATTAGCACAGTGAATGTGCCGGTAAACTTTGGGCGAAGGTGTCAGAGTGGTTAATTATATTCTCCCTTACGAGTAGACATCGTAGAATTTTGAATTTAGGTTTCAAAGTGTTTCTATACAGGCATTAAGGAACAAATTTTCTAATTGAATTACTTTTTCAATGTATGCCAATATGCTGTTTGTTCATCCAACGGTTTAGAAGGGTCCCGTTGTAGCAACTACTTTACTGCAGCCCTTGCAGTAACCTATAGAAAACGACAAGTGAAATCTTTATGACCGACATAAACATCCATTTCAGTAGAGAAGAATTTTCCCAACGTCAGGGACAGGTCCGTTCCAGCATGGATGCTAAAGGCCTAGATGGTCTGTTGGTTTTCAAGATTGAAGATATGTATTGGCTTAGCGGATTCGATTCTGATGGTTTTTCGATTTTCAGCTGTATGTTTATTGGAACCGAGGGCAAATTGACGCATCTTGCGCGTCCGGCTGATCTTGGCAACGCCTTTTATTCATCTATTTGTGTTGATGTGAGAACGGCACCAGATTCCAGCAAAGTGTCTCGATCTGAGCAAATAAAAGAAATGCTGAATGCGCTGGGGATGCAGGGTAAGAGAATTGGTATCCAAGTTGACACCATGGGTTTAACACCCCGACTTTTTTTAGAAATAAAGGATGCACTTGATGGTTGGTGTGAATTAATCATAGCGCCTGATTTTATAAGAGAGCTACGTTTGGTGAAGAGCCCGCAAGAGCTGGATTACCTTCGTAAAGCGGGTGAAATTTTGGATGTAGCCCTCGATAAGACGCTTGAAGCAACCTTTGCTGGAGCCTATGAAGGCGACATATATGCCACATTTTATGACACGCTTTTTCGTCTAGGTGGTGATTTACCCGCCCATATTCCCCCCATTGGTAGCGGTAAGTCAGCACTAAACTTGCGATACACAACCAAGCGAAAACACGTTGGTGAAAATGACCAGGTAACGCTTGAACTTGGCGTTGCCTATCGTCACTATCATGCGGCAAGTATGTGTGTTGTTTTGACAGGTCCAGAGATTAGCCAGCGTCATTTAAAAATGCATGAAACGAGTGTCGTTGCCCTAGATGCAGTGCAATCAATTCTTCACCCAGGAACCACTATTGGTGAAATTTACGACAGCTATCAAGCAACGCTTGAAGACAATGGAGAGAAAGACTCAATACTGACCGTTTGCGGATATACCATGGGCGCAGCTTGGCCGCCAACATGGATGGAGCAACCTATGATATACAAAGGAAACCCAGTTGTGCTCGAAAAAAACATGTCATTTTTTACTCACATGATACTGAATGATCGCGAAACGGGACTGTCGATGGCGATGGCCGAACAATCTATTATTACCGAAGGTGCGCCTGAGATAATTACTAACGTTCCGCGAACGCCGATCATTAAAGGCTAGGAGCATTAATGATTGTGAGTAAATTTTACGTTGATTAACACGATGACTCAGTCGACTGATTATTTACCAATTTAAACTGAGTTTCACTTGTTGTTGAGTGATATTAATAGGCACTATTAAATAGGCTGTTCTATAAATCTTCATCTCGCCTAATTGCTTAAACGCGCGGTCCCAGATTTAGAATAGCCCTGACACCGTCGAGTCTTTTT
>CAWVZP010000049.1:0-15856 GCA_963934675.1 uncultured Gammaproteobacteria bacterium
CTTAGAATTTGTTTTCATTTTTTTAAAGGTTATAGAGTGGATACAGTGTGTTTTTCTTATTTAGTGCTCTTCCAAACAGCTTAATTAGCATTGTTAAATTGTTGCGATGCGTTTTTTCAGTCTGCCAGTTTTATTGTTAAAGTGGAGCTTGCATTCAACGCTAAGTATTAATTGGATCCAATCCTCGTTAATTTAATCAATCTGGTCCATAGACAACGATCAGGCATAAAGTTTTTACTGAGGTTTAAAGTGGCAGTTTGAATCAAAATTTTTAATGGCATGCAGCACGTGGTCATTTCAGATATAAATGTATTCTATGTTCAACTATTTGATGATTTTAAAATGGTCTACTTAGATACTATTCGGTCCGGTATAAGCTATATTGCCGATTTTTGCTGAGCCAGCCAGCATTGGTCGCTCAGCTCTCTATATTCTGATGCTATTATATGACCACGCAGGTGGTGGGACACCTGAAATTACAATATTTAATGCTTCGAGGATTGTGAAAAAACATCAAATGTCGCTAAATTTCAAAATTAATTAAAATCTACAGGGCATTAATAAAAATGGTTCACATTTTTTTCATAAGGTCCAAGAGATGTGCTTAATTAATTGATCTGTTGGGATACGAAATCTAGCTATATGAGTAAACTTAAACTTCTGACTTAGTGCGAAGTGCCAAATTTTCCAACCATTTTAGTATCGTTATAAAATTGAGTTGTCTTAATCGCTAGTCAATTTGGCCTTTTTCTGGGATAGTATTTAGGGTGAAAGTACGGGCTTAATATCCGCTTTTACTCGCGATATAGGAAGTTTGAGACTATTAAGGTCAAGCGCTTTATTCCGGTAAGTGCCGTCAAACTATTTACGCCGACGCTTCCCGCTGGCCGGCCTAACCTTAACCGTATGCTCGCCACGTGACTGCGCTTTAGCCCCCTCAGTAATATCACCGAGAACATTTAAAACGTCATCAAATGTGGGCGGTTCGGAGATAGGGTTGTTGTCCAGAGCCTGGCGCATGGCAGCCACATGTTCAGGAGATGTGCCACAACAGCCACCGATAATTCTGGCACCGGCATTACGTGCCATCATGGCGTAGCTCGCCATTATTTGGGGCGTGCCGTTGTAGACTATTTTTCCATTGACGAACTCAGGAATGCCGCAGTTTGCCTTCGCTATAAGGACCGGGTCAGTACCTTCAACAGCAGTTGCTTTCATGTTTAAAACAGCGGCGACCACTTCGGAAGCGCCGACACCACAGTTGGTGCCACAGGCGTGGACATGAGGTTTAATCCTTTGATGCAATGTCATCATATCAGCCGCGCCAACGCCCATCATGGTACGACCATTAGTGTCGAAACTCATGGTGAAAACGATAGGTAAATCCGCCTGTGACGCACCTTTAACCGCCAGTTCGACTTCTTCCTGTGATGACATTGTCTCGATCCACAATAGATCAGCGCCCCCCTGTTTGAGTGCCAACGCCTGTTCGGCAAATGCAGCCACTGCTTCTTCTGGGAGCATCTCACCCAAAGGTGCCAGAATTTCACCGGTTGGCCCAATCGAACCAGCGATAACAACGGTGCGACCAGAGTCTTCGATCTGTTCTTTGAGGATAGTAACGGCGGCAATATTGAGCTCGGCAACCCGTTCTTCAGCCTTGTGAAGCTTTAAGCGATAACGAGTACCACCAAACGTGTTGGTTAAAACGATATCTGAACCGGCATCGATAAAACTACGATAGTGGGCCGCCATTTTTAGTGGCTCTTCGACGTTCCACAATTCAGGAGCGTCGCCACTTTGCAATCCTAAAGCAAATAAGTTGGTTCCCGTTGCGCCATCAGCCAACAGAGTATGCTTTTCAGCCAGTAGTGTTTCAAATAGATTATGCAATTCGTTTTCCAGTGTTAAACTAAATTCTCATGTTGGATCACGAAGGTAAGCACAAACGTTTGACGTTGCTAGAAAACTTTAAAAAGGCGCTTCACCAACCGGCTGATTAAGTATTTTTAAAAGTTCCTATGCACATCAATATTATGCACATTCTTTCGCGTCAGACTGATAACTCCAGGTTGAGGATCAGTGGGTGGGTTTGGTAGCATTACCCAGACCAAAAATAATTGTGGGTTGCAATAAACCCTGTCGAATGTAAATATAAACATATCTTTATATGATGTAAATAAGAAATGTATAATCTTGATACTTTATTAGCTGGCTTGCGCGCAGCGGGTGAACATACTCGACTTCGAATCCTGACTCTTTGCTCTCGTGGCGAGCTCAGCGTGTCCGAATTAGTGCAAATTTTAGGGCAAAGTCAGCCGCGTGTTTCCAGACACCTGAAGCTAATGGTTGAAGCAGGACTATTAGAAAGGTTACCCGAGGGTGCACAAGTGTACTTTCGTGTATCGGACCAGAATTCGACCTCTAGTTTGGCGCATGCATTGATATCGCTGATTCCTAAAACCGATACTTTATTGGTCCGAGATATCTCAAGACTCGACCAGGTACGTGATAGTCGGGCTAAAAAGGCCCAGGATTATTTTCAGCAGGTAGCGCAAAGCTGGAATAGTATTCGGGCCATGCACGTGCCCGAGCAACAATTGGATGACAGGCTTTTAGGCGTTATTGGTGACCAGCCAATTGGTGATTTTCTCGATATAGGAACGGGCACCGGTCGATTGCTCGAAATTTTATCAGGTCAGATTTCACGAGGTATTGGCGTCGATATGAATAGTGGCATGCTAGCGGTCGCTCGAAGCAATATAGAACAAGCCGGACTAACCCACGTCCATGTGCGTAAAGGTGACATGTACCATTTGCCGATGGAGGATGCTTGCACTGACTTGGCTATCCTTAGCTTAGTACTGCATTACAGCGATAATCCGATTGACGTCATACGAGAAGCGAGTCGAGTATTGCGTAACAATGGTCGATTGGTTATCGTCGATTTTGCTGCACACACTGAAGAATATCTGCGAAGCGAATACAAACATTTCAGACTAGGATTTTCGGATGATGAAATTCGTAGTTGTTTTGAGGCAGCCGGTTTGACAGCCGACATCGATACCCAACAATTAGTCGGTGACCCGTTGACAGTTAGGATTTGGCAGGCTCAAAAACGCAGTAATATTGAGAGTATCAGCCCACCGACTCCAATCGTTAACAAAGGCAGTTAATAACGCAGAAAACAAGCTTCAGCATAACGCTTATGGAATACAAAGCCTATATTTCAATGGCATCACTAACAATAATATTTTTTATGGTGCCCTGTGGTAGCTAGCCTACAATAGCGAGCAAAACACCGGCCGCAACCGCCGAACCAATGACACCAGCAACATTCGGTCCCATAGCATGCATCAGTAAAAAGTTTTGGGGGTTGGCCTCTAACCCGACCTTATTGGCCACTCGTGCCGCCATAGGCACTGCTGACACACCGGCTGATCCAATTAATGGATTAACAGCGCCGCCTGTTACTCGATACATGACTTTACCCATGAGCAATCCCGCCGCAGTACCAATCGAAAAAGCGACCATGCCGAGTAGTAATATTCCAATGGTTTCGAGGTTGAGAAACTGGTCAGCTGCCAGCTTTGAACCCACTGCCAGCCCCAGAAAGATGGTGACAATATTAATCAATTCGCCCTGAGCTGTTTTACTAAGACGATCCACTACGCCAGATTCTTTCAACAAATTACCAAAACAAAGCATTCCAACCAATGGTGTTGCCGACGGTAGCAGCAAGATTGTTATCAACAACAAGGTCAGTGGAAATAGAATCTTTTCTAGTTTACTGACATGCCGTAGAACGGACATTTTTGTTGCGCGCTCTTTTTTAGTGGTGAGTAGTTTCATGATTGGCGGCTGGATAATAGGGACTAATGCCATATAGGAATAAGCTGCGACAGCAATAGCACCTAGCAGATCGGGCGCCAACCGAGACGCAACATAGATAGCGGTCGGGCCATCTGCACCCCCAATAATGGCGATAGCCGCTGCATCAGCCATGGAAAACTCCATACCTGGAATCATATTCATTGCGACTGCGCCGAACAGGGTGGCAAATATACCAAACTGGGCCGCTGCGCCCAAAATCATCAAGCTCGGCCGTGCGAGTAACGGCCCAAAGTCAGTCATTGCGCCAACGCCCATAAAAATCAATAACGGGAATACGCCAGTTTCGATACCTGAGTAATAAAGAATACCAAGCAAGCCGTCGGGGCCAGCAATTTCTGCTATCGGGATATTAGCCAGAACCCCACCAAAGCCAATAGGCAATAACAAAAGGGGTTCAAAACTTTTGGCGATTGCAAGATAAATGAGTAATGAACTGATAATAATCATAACCACCGAGCCAACCGTAAAGTTGGCAATGCCGGTCGACGCCCAAAGTTGTAATAAGCCTTGTTCCACTGTTCTAACCCACTGTCATCAGTGTTTGTTCTGCCTGAATGGCATCACCCTTATTAACCGTAATCGAAAGCACCGAACCACTACAGTGGCTGCGAACTTCGGTTTCCATTTTCATCGCTTCGATAATCATTATCGGATCACCTTCACTAATTTTCTGACCAACAATAACCAAATTTTCGATTACACTACCTGACAGTGGCGCCTTGATTGCGGTGCCTTCTGTCGCCGCAGCGTCGGGTGCTGAAATAGCCGATGCAGAACTTGCAGCGGGTGTGATTTGGCTGATATCGCTATTGCCAGGACCAACAATAACATCATATTGTGTCCCATTAACGCTGACTTTATAGCTTTCGGCTGCAAAACCAGGCGTCGATACCGAAGATGTATTAGTTGTATCCGTTTGCGCTACGGGTTCATTGCCAGGGACTGGTTCAAACGCGTCTGGATTATCACGATTCTTTAGGAAGTTGATGCCAACTTGTTGAAATAGCGCATAGATCAACACGTCGTCCACTTCATTTTCTGCTAGCTTTATGCCGTCTGTCTGAGCGAGACCTTTCAGCTCATCGGTTAAACGATCCATTTCTGGGGCAATTAAGTCAGCAGGACGACAAGTAATCGGTTTGGCACCATTGAGTACGCGTTGCTGTAAGGCCTCATTTACCGGCGCAGCTGTTGCCCCGTATTCGCCCTTTAATACCCCAGCCGTTTCCTTGCTGATGGATTTATACCGCTCGCCGCTAAGGACGTTAATAACCGATTGAGTACCAACAATCTGAGAAGTCGGGGTGACTAGTGGGACATAACCTAAATCTTTGCGAACTTTAGGGATTTCGACTAAGACTTCGTCAAAACGGTCAATCGCGTTTTGGTCGCGTAACTGGCCTTCGAGATTAGTGAGCATGCCACCAGGAACCTGAGCGGTTAAAATTCGAGGGTCAACACCCTTCAGCGAACCTTCGAACGCGGAATATTTTTTACGCACATCACGAAAATACATCGAGATTTTTTCAAGTGAATCAAGATCAAGACCAGTCGCCCGTTCAGTGTCCTCAAGAATAGACACGAAGGTCTCCGTTGCCGAGTGACCATAAGTCAAGCTCATAGAAGAAATTGACGTATCGAGCATGTCGATGCCCGATTCGATGGCTTTTAAGTAGGTTGCTGTCGACAGCCCTGTGGTGGCATGGCAATGCATGCTCAGCGGAATGCTGCAGGTTTCCTTAATACGAGTGACTAGTTCTTCGGCGACATAAGGTTTTAATAATCCAGCCATGTCCTTAATACAAATCGAGTGGCTACCCATATCCTCAAGACGCTTTGCCATATCGACCCAAAGGTCGTTGTTGTGGACGGGACTAATGGTGTAGGAAATCGCACCCTGCGCATGTTTGCCTGTTTTGATAGTTGCCTTGATCGCAGTCTCAAGGTTGCGCATGTCGTTCATGGCATCGAAAATACGGAACACATCCATGCCATTAACGGCACAACGCTCAACAAATTTTTCAATAACATCATCGGCGTAGTGGCGGTATCCCAAGGCATTTTGGCCGCGCAGCAGCATTTGCATTGGTGTGTTTGGCATCGCTGCTTTAAGCTTGCGTAAACGCTCCCATGGGTCTTCACCCAGAAAACGAATACAGGCATCAAAAGTAGCACCACCCCAGGTTTCTAACGACCAATAACCGATCTTATCTAACTCGCTAGCGATAGGCAGCATATCTTCGATGCGAAGGCGTGTTGCAAATAATGATTGGTGGGCGTCGCGTAAAACGACATCAGTAAGCAAAAGGGGATTGGCCATGAATTGAGTACCTGGAAAGTTGCGAGCCTTACTAATTTGGCTATTTAATTAGGGGATCTAATCTCAATAGTTAATTTGGCTATGTTAACTAAATCGAATCGACATTTGTAATGATGTTTATTCTATTTGTTTCTAAACTTATGAATAGCTGCCTGTATGGCTACGATATGTTGGGTATTGATTGCTGATGATGTGGGTGCAATTGAACGCGCTTTTGCCGATGGATCGACAAACTTTTCTTCGGGTACCAGTCTCGAAATAGTAGAAATAATACCGATGAGCAAAATCAATATAACAAATACAGACCCCATTCCGAGGCCGAGCAATTGCAAGCTTTGAGCGAAAAGTTGATCAACATTCATAATTTTCAATCAGTTAGGTAAGTTAAATACAATTTGAAAGAATTATACTATAAATATTATTAATAATTATAAGCTTAATCAAAAACAACAGAAAAAACTATCCAAAGCATTGCCTGAGCCAATAGTAAATAGAGGCTTCTATCATGACATCAGCTCCAATTTTAGTCGTATAAAATTGATACAGTGATTGGCTAACTATGGTGTGATGCAAAAAAAATTAACCGACGCCTGCTTTCTTTAACAGTTGCGCTGAAATCCTATTATGTTGCTTGACCAGTGCGTTAATATCTAGCCCAGGTATTTGACCGTTCTCAACAACAATTTGTCCATTAATAACCGAAAGCCAGGCTGTGCCAGGTGTGCAGGTGAGTAATGATGCGACCGGATCGCTCAGACCACCCGCATGGGGTAGGTCATCGATACGGAAGGCAACCATGTCAGCAGCTTTGCCAACTTCAAGACTGCCAATATCATCCCGACCTAAGGTTGATGCGCCACCCAGTGTTGCTAGCTCGAGGGCTTCTCGAGCCGAAAACCGTCCCGCATTAGACTCGAAGCCTGGCCAGCCAACGCGCTGTAATAACATCGCTTGCCTTGCTTCACCTAATAAATGATTGCCGTCATTACTGGCCGATCCATCAACACCAAGACCGACTCGAACATTGGCATCGGTCATTTCACGAATGGGCGCAATGCCCGACGCGAGAATCATATTACTACTTGGGCAATGACAAACGCCAGTTTGAGTTCTGGCCAGAGTGTTGATTTCGTCTGTGTCAGGATGAACCATGTGCGCATACCAGACATCGTCGCCAGTCCATCCCAGACTCTCCATGTATTGCAAAGGACGCATGCCGAATTTTTCTTCACAAAATCGATTTTCGTCGATAGTCTCCGCTAAGTGAGTGTGTAAGTTAACGCTCTCATATTGACGTGCCAGCTGTGCGCAGCGTTTCATTAAATCAGCGCTGACGCTGAACGGTGAACAAGGTGCGAGGCCAATACGCAACATAGAATAAGGCTCGGGGTCATGAAAGGTTTCGACTACTCGAATACAGTCGGTAATGATGTCGGCTTCATCTTCGCAAACATTATCGGGTGGCAACCCGCCCTGACTTTGACCGAGGCTCATGCTGCCACGGGTCGGATGAAAACGCACGCCTAGCTCCTTCGCAGCTCGAATTTCATCGTCAAGCTTGGCATCATTAGGGAATAGGTAAAGATGATCGGCAACCGTCGTTGCGCCTGACAATAACAATTCAACCAGGCCGAGTTTGGCGCTAACATAAACCGCCTCAGCATCCATCTGGCCCCAGATTGGGTAGAGTGTTTTTAGCCAGTCAAATAGCGATAACCCCTGAGCGGTACCGATACTTCGAGTCAGGGTCTGAAACAAATGGTGGTGACAGTTGATTAAGCCGGGTAAAACAACCTTACCGCTGGCATCTATTCGGCGATCAATTTTAAGGGAGGTCGTCTTTAGCCATTGTTGAACCTCGAGGGTGGAGCCAACGAATACTATTTTATTATTCTCTGCCACTAATGCGCCATCATCAATTTCTCGGCGCTGTTGGTCCATAGTGACTAGTCGATGGGCATTTTCGATCAGTATTACTGACATGTCGAACGACCCTTCATAAACTGACAAACACCCATCACGAAAGTAGCCTGTACGGCGCGATCATCGCCTAACATCATTAACGCAAACAGCGTGTCTTGAATTGAATCAGAGACGGCCATGCGCCTTTTCATCAACGGCGTTGAATGCAAATCCAATACAACAAAATCAGCTTCCTTGCCGACTTCAAAATTACCCAGCTTATGCTCTAGATGAAGCGCTTTAGCACCACCCAGAGTTGCGAGGTAAAAAGCCTTCATCGAAGTCAGGGTTTGTCTGGACATTTGACTCACTTTGTAAGCTTCGTTGAGTGTTTGCAAAATACTAAAGCTAGTGCCGCCGCCAACATCAGTCGCGACGCCAACCCTTATGTTGTTTTGTTGAGCGCTGTCGAGGTCAAATAACCCACTGCCTAAAAACAAGTTTGAAGTCGGACAAAAAGCCATTGCTGCGCCACTACCGGCCATTCGTTCGCGGTCTGTTTGATCTAAGTGAATACAATGCGCATAAATTGACCGTTCACCTACTAAGCCGTAATAATCATAAACGTCGAGATAGCTTCGGCGCTCTGGAAATAATTCGGCTACCCAGGCTACTTCGTCAGAATTTTCGGCAACATGCGACTGAAGGTAGAGGCCATCGTATTCTTGGAGCAATCGGCCGGCCACCCGCAGTTGAGCGTCTGATGAGGTAGGGGCAAATCGAGGAGTAACGGCATACAGAGCTCGACCATTGCGATGCCATTTTTCGATTAGTTTGGCGCTATCGTCGTAGCTACTTTGCGCGGTGTCGCATAGAAAATCGGGGGCATTGCGATCCATCATTACTTTGCCCGAAATTAAACGCATGTCGCGCTTTTGGGCTGCGCGAAATATGGCATCAACGGATTCAGGGTGAATTGTCGCGAAAACAGCGCTAGTGGTTGTGCCGTTGCGCAATAATTCATCGCAGAAAAATTCCGCTGTCGAATTCGCAACATTAATATCTGAAAATTTAGCCTCGGTTGGAAATGTGTACTTTTCGAGCCATTCAAGTAACTGAGTGCCATGGCTAGCTATTATGTTGGTTTGCGGATAATGAGTATGGGTATCGATGAAACCCGGCATAATTAACTGGCCGGTAAAATCATGAAGTTCGACACCATCAGGTAATAAATTAAACCAGTCATCGGTCTTACCAAGTGCAGTAATCTGCCCCAGTTTGAGAATAAGAAGCCCGTCTTCAATATATTCCCAGCCGTCTGATGCTTGATCGGGATCATCAATAAAGTGTAAAAATGAGGCCCGAATGGCCTTATCGCAACGATTACTATCGAGTTGCATAGGTAATGGAATTATTTTCATCATGGTTTACTGTCCGAACGCTGGCTATACCAGGCGCTTATGATGGTTCGCTCTTCATCAGTCATACCGGTTAAATTGCCAAGCGGCATATACTGACTTTGTACCGTTGTTGCAATCCGGGCTGCGTTTAGCGCAATTTGCTCACTGGTTTCAAGCACCAGTCCCGCAGGTGGGGCCGAAAACCCTACTTGAGTGGGCGATACGGCGTGACAGGTTGCGCAGCGCTCTGCAATCACTTGAGTCACTTGTGAATCGCTAACACTCACCCCATGGGCAACATTTTCTGTCGATGGCCTTAAAACCCATATCAGAGAGAGCAAAATAATAATGCCGCTGATCGGTAACTGCCATTTGACTTGGCCACGATGGCGCAACACAAAAAATTGACGAATCAAAACCCCCGCCATCATCACAAATGCGAGTACTAGCCAGCCGTGTTCGTTACCATAGGTCATTGGATAGTGACCACTAATCATGATGAATAAAACAGGTAGCGTAAAATAGGTATTGTGAACCGAGCGTTGCTTGCCGATAATGCCTGGTGCCGTGTCGGGTTTTTCGCCTGCCCGGATTTGCGCTACTACCCGCTTTTGGCCAGGGATGATATGGATCATCACGTTGAAAACCATCATCGTGCCCATCATCGCGCCGACATGAAGGTAGGCTGCGCGCGCACTAAAAATTTGAAACAAAGCCCAGTCGGTAGCGATGATCAGCAGCAGAATAATGGCGGCGAGTAGATTGTCTTTGCCAGCCAAAACTCGGCAAAGCGTATTGTAAATTAGCCAGCCAGCAACCAATACGCCAATACTGATGCCGATAGCCGTCGGTGCTGACAATGGCATGACTTGTTGATCGATCAAGTAGGTGTTGGCGCCAAACCAGTAAATAATGGCCATTAACGCCATGCCCGAAAGCCAAGTGGTATAGGCTTCCCATTTTGACCAGTGCAAATTATCTGAAAGTGGCTCGCCCTTTGGCCCCACCATATATTTTTGACTATGATAAAACCCACCGCCATGGACTGCCCACAACTCACCCGAGACGCCTTTTTCACGGTCGGATTGTTTGGCGGGTGAGGTTAACGAATTATCTAGCATAACAAAATAAAACGAAGCGCCAATCCAGGCAATGCCAGCAATAACATGTAGCCAGCGCACCAGCAGGTTTGCCCAGTCTAAAAGGTAAACTTCCATAGCTTTAAGTGATTGTTAGGGTATAAAAACTGATCTAAGCCTTTACTGAAAGCAGGGCAGATAGCTCAATTATATCTACCCTGCAATACTGAATAATGCCTTACTTCTTAGGTAGTTTACTCACAACACCCTGAACGTAAAAGTCCATGCTGCCGAGTTGGTCATCAGTCATATTTTGTCCTGCTGCTACCAACGTCTCACCACTTTGATCGATGACGGGGCCTGCAAAAGCATGAATACTGCCATCAGCCATTTGCTTTTCCATTTTGGCAATACGAGCCTGAAGTTCAGCGGGTATTGCCGGACTCAAAGGCGCAAGACTCACCATGCCTTTAGCATAACCACCCCAAAGACTTTCTGGTTTCCAATTACCTGCTTTAACTTGTTCTATGGTCTTGATGTAAAAATCACCCCAATGGTGCGTTGTGGCGGTCAAATGTGCATTGGGTCCATATTTGGACATATCAGAATGATAACCAACCGCATACTTACCTTTTTCTTCTGCGGCCTGAACCACAGCAGTCGAGTCAGTATGATGCGTTAAAACATCAGCACCTTGAGACATCAAAGTCATAGACGCCTGACGTTCTTTACCTGGGTCGAACCAAGAGTTAACCCAAATAACGCGTAGCTCTGCTTTTGGATTGACACTGCGAGCACCTTGAATAAAGGCATTGATACCCTGAAGTACTTCTGGAATTGGAAAAGCAGCAACGTAACCTAATACATTCGATTCAGTCATCTCACCCGCTATAACGCCAGTCAGGTAACGACCTTCATAAAAACGCGCGTTGTAGATACCCATGTTATCGCCCATTTTGTAGCCAGTAGCATGGACAAAGGCAGTATCAGGAAATTTCTTTGATACTTTCAACATATAGTTCATGTAGCCAAAACTAGTCGCGAAGATAACTTTATCGCCCCGTTTGGCCATTTCACGAATAACGCGCTCAGCGTCAGCCCCTTCGGCAACATTTTCAACGTAGTTAGACGTGACGCCGGTTGCCTTCTCCATTTCAATTCGGCCGAGGTTATGTTGATAAGTCCATCCAGCATCGCCAATAGGGGTGACATAGACAAAACCGGCATTATCGACGGCTGCGGCGTTACCTGCTAGCAGGCTGATGGCCAACGCAATACAAGCGAGGCCTAGTTTCTTGGTGAGTGTTTTTCGGACGGTCATTTTGCTTTATCCTCCATAGGATTAATCTTTTTTTGATTTCCAAATTCAAGCGACTAATAACGTATTGTTTGTTACTGCTTTAGCTTATCACTATATTTGCTTAAGACCACCGATACTATTGAAACTAAATCAAGAGCTCGACATACTCTCATGTGGCTGGGCTTTATTGCTTATCCATCTTTCGTAAATGTTTGTTGATAGCGTGTGAAATGGCCGTGAAACCAAAACTTGCGGTAACACCGACAAACGACCCAAGGCCGGTCGAGCAGTCGAGCGAGGTTCTCTCGAGCCGCAGTGGCTTACTTAGACTAATGCCGCCATTATCTGTCGGGTAGCTAGGTTGCTCAGTAGAAAATACACAATCGATCATGTGTCGCCGTTTGGGATTTCGGCTGTAGCCCAATTGTTGGCGTAAGTTAGCGCGCATTTTGGCCAGCAGTGGGTCGTTGAACGAACGAATTAAATCATCCACTTCGATTCGGGTTGGATCAGTAAGACCACCAGCGCCGCCAGTGGACACCAGCGCAATTTTATTGCGACGACAATGGTGAACTAAAGACACCTTATGCTGCACGTGATCAATCGCATCAATAACCGAGTCATATTGAGCGAAATTAAATTTCTCAATATTACCCCGCGTGACCAAATCGTCTATTGCGGTGCAGTCGCATTCAGGGTTGATTTGTAAAATACGTTGTTTCAACACATCGACTTTGCTTTGTCCGAGCGTATCTGACAAGGCATGAATTTGGCGATTAGTATTACTTAAATCGATATCATCATGGTCGATCAGGCTTATTTTACCGATACCTGAACGAGCAGCGGCCTCGGCAGCCCAGGAGCCCACGCCACCCACACCGACGATACAAAAGTGCGCTTGCTGAAGATGTTCGAGTGATGACATTCCAAAAACTCTGGCGAGTCCTCCGAAGCGGTTTAAATAATTGTTACTGAGCATGTAAGATGAGCGTCGTTAAATAGTAATTTTGGAAAGCAATGTTGAGCCTAATAAGTGTATTGGGCTAAACTTAAACTGTCATTACAATATCACTAAAATTAAACGTTAATTCTGTCGATCAATCGACTTTCAAGAGACTTGGTATGAACACAGCCTGCTTATTTACAATCTCCGCACCTTCAGGTGCCGGTAAAACTAGTTTGGTTAAAGCACTGCTGGCTAAAAAACCGATGGAATTGGCGGTGAGCGTGTCTCACGCCACCCGAGATATTCGACCAGGAGAAGTGAGCGGAGCCGACTATCATTTCGTCAGTCTTAACCAATTCGAGTCGATGATCCAAAACGATGAGTTCATCGAGCATGCACAAGTTTTTGACAATTTATACGGTACCGCACAACAGTCGGTTGAAGGTATTCTTGATAGTGGCAAGCACGTTATTTTGGAAATTGACTGGCAGGGCGCCAGGCAAGTGAAGCAGAAATTACCCGAGACGGTTTGTATCTTTATATTGCCACCGTCAAGAGAAGCGCTAGAACAGCGCCTGGTCGATCGTGACACCGACGATCAAACAACCATCAAACGGCGAATGAAATCAGCCGATAGAGAAATGTCGCGCTGGAATGATGCCGAATATCTGGTAGTGAATGAAGACTTCGATCAGGCGCTATACGACCTTGAATGCATCATCCATGCCCAAGGAATGACAAAGCAGCGACAAATACTTAAAAACAAGGTATTAATCGCTTCAATTCCAAAAGAAATGGTTTAGATTTTTATTATAATTAGCTATCATTACGCCCCACTTTTATCTAGCACTCCATGGAGCTTAAGTTATGGCGCGTATCACTGTTGAAGATTGTCTCGAACACGTAGATAACCGGTTTGATCTAGTATTGCTTGCCTCACGGCGTGCGCGTCAGATATCACAAGGTGCCGATCCATTAGTCCCCGCTGAAAATGATAAGCCAACGGTTATCGCTCTGCGCGAAATAGCCGAGGGTTTGGTCACGGCAGAAGGTATGGATTCAATGGAAGCGAAACGTGCGCTAGAAAGACTATCGACAGATGACGAACTGGTTCGTCAAATTGCACAAGCCAGCCTCAATGTCGAACAAGCAAACGCAGCAGAGTAATCAACAAACCACTCGATGCTATTTTAATAAAGAATAGCATCGAGTTGCCTAGGCAAACAATTAAGGTACTGGCTTGAAGCCTTCGTATTTTGTATCAGTTGAACGAACTTCTTCGAACGGATTTTTATTGCGACCATTCAGTTGGTTAACCAGTAAAGAGCTTTGCGAAAATAGATAAATAACAACATAAGACGTTGTTACCGAAAACAACAATGGTAATGATGGCGATAACTTTCCAGTCATTTCAATCATTGCAATAATGGCGGCAAAAACAGCCCCTATGACGGTAGCAACCGTAGCGCCCATACCCGCAATGGCATAGAGTGAAATGCCCGATATTGGAATGCCCGCGCCCTCAACAATAATACCAACAGAAGCACCAATCATAGCACCCATAAACAAACTGGGGCCAAAAACACCTCCGTTGAAACCAAACGCTAGGCTAACAATCGTTGCGATAAATTTTAGAACCAGCAGAGTTAGACATAGCTTTAACGCGATGTTGCCGGCAACAGCCATTTGTGTTTCGTATCCGCCTAACCCTAATACAGACGGATAAGCGAATCCAATGCCCGCTAGAATTAAGCCGCCAATAGCCGGTTTCAGTCGATTATCAACCTTCACATGCTTGGCCACCCAACCGGCTGTCATCGGCAGTAGCCGATTAAAGGCAATACCAACAACAGCGCACAACACGCCGATCAGACCAAAAAAAAAACTCATAGGCTGGCACGTCATCGGGTATTAGGTTACTTGGAATAATAAAATGCACATCAAGCAATATAGCTGTCTCTGAAGCAGCCGCAGCCGCAGCCGCAGTCGGAATAAACTGATATATACGCCATTGCCTCAACACCACTTCCTGCACAAAAATAACCGCAGCCAGAGGTGCCAAAAAAGACGCAGAGATAGCTGCAGCAATCCCAGCGCAGCTCAGCGTCAATTTTTCCTGGTTATCCAGTTTAAAGAAAGTGCCAATACCACTGGCCACAGCCGCGCCCAAATGAACTGCGGGTCCATAGCGACCAACGGAAGCACCTGCGCCAATCGAAATCGCCGATATAAGGCCGACCGCCATGCCTTCTTTGACACCGGCCTGACCATTGTTGAAATGCACATCTTCGATTACATGGGACAAACCACGATTCGTTCGGTTGGGCATCAAGTAGTGGGTCAATAACCCAACAACCAAACCCATAACGACTAGAGTGCCGGCATGCCAAAGGGTTAAGGAAGCATTTTCAATCCCTTGTTCCTGTACTAATTTTCCGATCGGAATAGGGTGTAAAAAGTCTTGAGTAAAATTGATCGCGAGTAACAATGCTTTAGCAGCGAATGCCGCCATCACACCAATGAGGATAGAAAGAGACACGGATCTAGCCATTGTCCAGTCCAGATTTTTGTAGCGACTGACTGACTTTTTAGTTTCCTGGTTCATTATTAGCTCATTTATTTGTTTACAGGAATTATTAGGTTAGCAAACTTAAAGGTATTGTAATAGCGATGATTGAGCAGCAGCTATCAACTCGTACTCTAAGTAATAAGAATATCGGTTAGCTGACGATAGGTCTTCTGGATAAAAGTAATGAACATAACAATAGTGATGCTTCAGCCAGTAACTTTAAAGCAACAGTTCTATAACAAATTAGTGTTCAATCAGGACGTAATATTATCAATGGGCACTATTAATTTCACTGCCTGCCGTTTTCTTTATGGGAGACATGACGGCCGCATTGCGAGGATAATAAAAATCTCTGGGCTCTGTTCGCAAAATATGTTGGTAGCTCACCTGGTGAGCCACTGCAGGGTTAAAATGATCATTTAGATATCGATCAATTGAACTCTTCA
>CAWVZP010000050.1:0-15819 GCA_963934675.1 uncultured Gammaproteobacteria bacterium
GTGCTGCAGAAAAACACAATAATTCACCCGGTTCTATGACCGGTTTAAAAACTACACCAGAAGGTTTTTCGAGCAATGAAGGAACCGATTTCAAGGCAGGCTTTAACTCAGCCGACTGCTGTTGACGCGCAGTTGCAAATTGCTCATACCGCCATTCGGCGGTTGTGTTTGCGATGGGTCGATTGAAATGATCAAGATAGAATTCGATGCCATTCGAAGCTTCATAAGGATACAACGGCGCCCACCAGTTCATTTGCTGATAAATCCCGGCGCCCCAGGTATCGCGATGAGTATCAACCCAGCTATTTGAACCCTCAACATGGTCGCTTTTGGGTGGTACCACTCTAAAAATAAATCGATCGCAAAAAGTCTCATCGAGCTGTAAACCAATACTTTGCAATGTTTCGGCAAACGCCTGTTTGCACTGTTGTTTGTTCTGTGCAGCGAGTTGGAACTGATAAACGGCCTTTAACCAGTCGCTGTAATTGGCAGCTTTGTGAGAATTAACAGGGTCTGAACTATTGAGTGTCGATTCGCAAACCTGGCGAGCACTTTCGCAGAATTGGTTTAAGGCAGATATCTGAGTGAAATGCAAAATTTCGCCGCTGTAAATTCTTTCACGCAACTCGCCCTGCGATATTGGTTGGGTAACTCTGTATAACATGCTTTGAGTTCTATTCTGTTATGGTTATAGTCGTTTAATGTCTAATCTGAAGTGATTTCATGGTCTGAATAACCGTTGCACGAATTCGCACTCTGTTAGAACATCATTCAGCCGAATAATTTCATCATTTACATCATTTACATCATTTACATCATTTACATTAATATCAGCTAAATAGGCATCCATTCAACGCGCTGATTTAGCTGACGTCAATGGACCATATTGATGATAAAACAGGCTTACTCGTAGCATATTAGTTGATCCCTGTTTGATCATGCATTGTCGCGCAACGTTGGGTTCGAATCCTGCAGTGAGTCAGCAATAATATAGGCCAGTTCAAGAACTTGGTCACCATTAAGCCTCGGATCGCACTGGGTTAAATAACGTTTACTCAGATCACTATCTAAAATTTGGCAGGTACCGCCAGTACATTCAGTTACATGCTCACCCGTCATTTCTAGATGGATGCCGCCCGGGTAACTACCTTCAGATCGATGGACTGCAAAAAATTGCTTTAACTCGCGAAGAATATCGTCGAACTGCCGAGTCTTGTAACCGCTGTTCGATTTGACCGTATTGCCATGCATCGGGTCAGATGACCAGACAACATTGCGACCATTTTTCTGTACAGCCTGTATCAGTCGAGGTAGCTTATCAGCAAGAACATCGGCGCCCATGCGGGTTATTAAGGTTAACCTGCCCGCTTGATTTTGAGGGTTGAGTGCATCGATTAACCGGATCAAATCATCTGGTTTAGTGGTTGGGCCGATTTTCACACCAACCGGATTGTCGATTTGTTTAAAAAACTCGATGTGAGCATGATCGAGTTGACGCGTGCGTTCGCCAATCCAGACAAAATGGGCGCCACAGTTGTAGCGGTTTCCGGTGAACGAATCAGTGCGGGATAAAGCCTCTTCATAATTAAGTAGTAGGGCTTCGTGCGAGGTAAATAACTGCGTCTCACGTATGGAAGGTGCGGTTTGCGAGTTAATACCAAGGACTTCCATAAAACTGAGAGCGTCTTCGATACGCTCAGACATTTTAAGGTATCTCAGCTTATTGGGATTTGACTCAGCAAAGCTCATGTTCCAGCCATTGACTTGGTGTAAATCAGCCAGCCCGCCCTGTGCGAAGGCCCGTAATAAATTGAGTGTAGAAGCGCTTTGGTGGTAAGCGTCCAGCATTCGATTGGGATTAGGCATTCGAGACGATTCGTCGAAACCGGCGCCGTTGATAATATCGCCACGATAGCTGGGTAACGAAATGTTTTTGATAGTTTCTAAATCAGCTGAGCGTGGTTTGGCGAATTGACCCGCCATGCGTGCAATTTTGGTGACGGGTCGTCGACCACCAAAGGTTAAAACCACGGCCATTTGGAGCAATACTTTAAAAGTGTCACGAATGCTGTTGGCATTAAAATCGGAAAACGATTCGGCACAGTCGCCACCCTGTAACAGAAATCCCTTTCCATCAGAGATGCCTGCCAGATTGTGTTTAAGGTCTCGAATTTCTTGAGCGAAAACCAAAGGCGGATAACCACGAAGTTGTTTTTCTACCTCGGACAGTCTGACTAGGTCAGGGTAGGTGGGCTGTTGCTGAACTGGAAACTGTCGCCAGCTAGAAAAGGAATCGTCATTATGCATACTTGCGTCTATTGGCATCCGAATGTGTCACTCTAAAATATTGTCAAAAAAAGAGAGATAAAAATAGAGAGAAAATACCAAAAATGCAATCATATTCGAGATAATTTAATAATCCCTGATAGGTCGATTAGAAAATAACAACTCGGCTCAATGCACTGCGATCAAATCGATGATAATATTAATGTGTTGTGAGAAATGACAACTCTTATATTGATTCCTTTAAATAGATTTATAAATAAAAATTGAGAGAGATCTAAATGAAAAAAATCTTACTAGCGTCAGCCATATTGGCGACTTTATCGGCACCTGTTGTCGCCAAAGATATCAATGTTGGTATTATTCTTGGCTTCACGGGTCCTATTGAATCATTGACGCCAACCATGGCGGCGTCAGCTGAAATGGCGTTCTCAGAAGCGTCTAAGTCTGGTCAGTTACTCGGTGGTCAAAACATAGTACCTATTCGGGGTGATTCGACCTGTATCGACGCGGCAGCTGCATCATCGACTGCTGAACGTCTCATTACGTCAGATGCCGTTGTCGCCATTATGGGTGCAGACTGTTCAGGCGTCACCACTGCGATTGCCAATAATGTCGCGGTACCTAATGGTGTTGTGATGGTATCACCATCGGCCACGTCCCCAGCATTATCTACAATTGAAGATAAAGGTTTCTTCTACAGAACAGCACCTTCTGACGCACGACAGGGACAGGTATTGTCAGATATCTTAATCGGCCGAGATATTAAGGAAGTCGCACTCACTTACACCAACAATGATTACGGTAAAGGTTTGGCTGATTCATTTAGCAATGCTTTCAAAGCGAAAGGTGGCTCTATTTCTATCAGTGCAGCTCATGAAGATGGTAAAGCTGATTACACTGCGGAAGTTGGCGCATTGTCTGCATCTGGTTCCAAACATTTGGTTGTTTTTGGTTATATTGACCAAGGTGGCAAAGGTATTGTACGAGCGTCTATCGATTTAGACGCATTCAGAAATTTTATCATGGGCGACGGCATGGTTGGCGAGTCAATCTTGGCCGCTATTGGTGACGACATGAATGGCACGATTGCTACTATCGCTGGTGGCTCTACAGGTGCGGATGCATTTCTGGCTTATGCAAAAGAAAATGGCGTTACTGGCGACGGTGCGTATGCGCCTGAATCGTACGATGCGGCGGCTCTTATCGTGCTTGCTATGCAGGCAGCGGGATCAACTGATCGCGCCGCTATTCAGTCAAAAATGAGTATGGTTGCTAACGCACCAGGTAAAAAAATCGGCCCAGGAGAGCTCGCTAAAGCACTAAAAATCATTGCTGCAGGCGGTGATGTTGACTATCAAGGCGCCACTAATGTCGAATTTAATGATGTTGGTGAAGTGTTTGGCAGCTACAAAGAGTTAGAGGTCAGTGACGGCAAGTGGAATACAGTTAAAGTTCACTAGGCACCATCGTTATTAACTGGGCTTCGCAATGAAGCCCAGAGTCCCACTTCAAAAATATTCCGACTTCCAAATAACCAGACTATAGTTGGCTGGGAAGAATCAATACGCCAAAAAATTACATAAGTAGGCATTGACTGACCTGACCAATAGGTCCAAAAGTGGCATCGGACTATACCTGACTATCTGGTTGATAATTACGCTGTATTAGCAGCTTCATCTTCGGTTTCCCGTATTTTTCTACATTAATACAGCTATCTTGTTGTGTATTTTTTCTCGAATTTGGCACCTTAGTGTGTTTTAACGAGATTCTGAAACCAATGTTTAGAAAATGTATCGTTGGTTTATTGGCAGTATTTTGTTTGCATGCATTCACCGTGGCGTCATGTTTGCCTTTGTTCTATTTGCCTAATATAAGCCAGTAGGACAGCGAAGCTATTGCATTCAAAGCCTTACTGGTGATTGCCTACATCAGTTACTCTGACGAAAGCCTCAACGTTTCTTACCGGCTCGACTGTTATTACAACGGCTTACGCGCAACTCGATAGAAACAGTGGAACATTATTCAAAAGGGCTGATGACGCCCTTTATCTAGCTAAAAAAAAAGTCAAAATCAAGTTCAGGTTGGTTCGAAAATCAATGCACCTGAAGTTAATGTTCCAATAGTAGAGGTACTGACAGTCAACGCTTCCTGACCACTTCAGGTAATATACCTCCGGGACTGAATCGCATCACCAATAGCAAAACAAATCCCATAAAGAACAAACGCATGTGCTGTGCATTTTCGACTAAATGAAGTTTAAGCATATTGCTTTCGGCCATCCCTGAAGTGCTGATTTGCATGAGCCAGACGCCAACAGGCTCTGCCTCTATCCACGCAATCCAGATTAAAAAGCTACCTAACACGGTCCCCATATTGTTACCCGAACCACCGACAATGACCATCACCCAAATCAGGAATGTGTAACGAATGGGGCGAAAAGAAGTCGGCGTAAATTGACCGTCCAATGTAATTAACATGGCGCCAGCTATTCCAATAACAGCAGAGCCAAGAACAAAAACTTGTAAATGTCTGGCGGTAACATCCTTGCCCATCGCGCCCGCTGCAATTTCATTATCACGAATCGCACGCATCATACGTCCCCAGGGCGAATTAAGCGCCTTCACGCTGAGTATTAAAATAATAATTAACACAGTAGTGAAAAGACCTGCATAACAGAGTTTGACTAAGATACTTGAGCCTTCAATAACAAATTGCTTCAGGGCAACCTGCTTGTCTAGGGTATTTAACGAATTTAAAAAACCACTATGCCACCATTGAATTAACTGAATGAACCAGTCGCTTGATTGCAAATCTATTTCGTAAGGCACTGGACGTGGTAAACCAGTGACATTTTTAACGCCTCGGGTAAGCCAGTCTTCATTTTTCATGACAGCCAGAATAATTTCAGAAATACCCAGAGTGGCTATAGCGAGGTAATCAGCACGCAAACCAAGCGCGACTTTTCCAACCAGCCAGGCAACGCCTGCTGCGACAAAACCACCTATAATCCATGAGGTAATAATAGGTAAATTCATGCCACCGAGGTAACCAGTACTGGCAGGATCAACAGACTCAATTGCAGTGGTTGCCGGATCTAAAAAGTACCGTGTCAGGCTTAGGCCAATAATGATAATAGCTGTCATCATTATATTTCTCTGCTTACCCGCAACGATTTTTCGATAGCATAGAACAGACAGCGTTACTGTTGCAGCAAAAAACAATGCGGCGAGTAAAAGCTTACCCCAACCCGCTTGCCATGCTTCTGCAACGGGCTGTTGGGAGACCAAAACAGCCGTCATTCCACCCAATGCAGAAAACCCCATGACACCCACGTTAATTAATCCAGCATAGCCCCACTGAATATTGACACCGAGTGCCATGATGGCGGATATCAAGCACAAGTTCATTATGCCAAGTGATACTGACCATGATTGAGTAAAGCCAATAGTGATCAATAGCATGGCCACAAGACCAAACCACAGCGTTGTTTTTTGATTGCTGCTCATATTACTTTGCCCTTTAATATGCCAGTTGGTTTAACCAGTAACACTAAAACCAGAATGATAAAGGACACCGCGAACTTATAGTCGGTTGATAACAGCTGCAGTAACCCATCGGGTTCGATGCCAGACGGTAGTAAATAGATAAACACCTTTTTATAGGCATAGGTAATTGTTACCTCTGAAAAGGCAATGATATAACCACCGACAATTGCTCCAATAGGATTACCCACACCGCCAACAATAGCCGCAGCAAACATCGGTAATAACATCGATAGATAGGTAAAAGGTTTGAAGCTTTTATCTAGGCCATACAAAGTACCTGCGATTGTCGCCAGCGTCCCCGCTAAAATCCAGGTGATGAGCACGACACGCTCGGGGTTAACGCCAGATAATAAAGCCAGATCCTCATTGTCAGAATAAGCGCGCATTGCTTTCCCAGTGCGAGTTTTTTGTAGAAACCAAAACAGGGCTGCGACCAAGGCTATGGCGATCACAATGGTCAAACCCTGTGATGTTTTAATGGTTAAGCCCTCGCTTAAACCAGTCCAATCCTTAAAATCTCGAGCACGCATGATAAAGCGTTCACCATCAGAAAAGCGCTGGTCATTTGGGCCAATCACAAAACGAATAATACCGTTCATCATGAACATGACACCCATTGAAGCGATCATCAGGATAACCGGTACCGCCTTTTTATGACGGTAGTGTCGATAAACCATCCTGTCAGTAAAAACTAACATCAGGACTGTGACCAATATGCCAACGGGCAGGGCTAGCAATGCCGTTGGCAATGGCCCGAAGCTGACACCTTTGGATTGTAACCACCAAGTCATCAAGATAGTAATCATGGTGCCAAAGGCCATAGTGTCGCCGTGCGCAAAATTGGCAAAACGTAAAATGCCAAAAACTAGCGTTATGCCCAATGCACCCAGTGCGAGTTGTGAGCCATAAGCAAGGCCAGGCACCAGAACAAAGTTAAGTAACAGAACAATGGCATTCGCCAAATCGATTAAAACGTCCATCTATCCTCCAAGGAACGAGCGTCGGACTTCAGGATTACCCAGCAAAGCCTTACCAGTATCTGTATGTCTATTTTCACCAATCACCAGTACGTAGCCTTTGTCTGCTATGTTAAGTGCTTGACGTGCATTTTGTTCAACCATCAAAATAGCAACGCCGGTTTTTCTGACTTCGAGAATTCGCTCGAATAGCTCATCCATCACAATAGGCGACACTCCGGCAGTGGGTTCATCGAGCATTAATAAAGAGGGTTGAGACATCAACGCCCGACCGACAGCGACCTGTTGGCGCTGGCCACCAGAGAGCTCTCCGGCAAGTTGGCTTTGCTTTTTAGCCAGGATGGGGAAGAGTTCGAATATCTGATCAATCGTATCGCTAAAGTCATCATTACGTAAAAAAGCCCCCATCTCGAGATTTTCTCTCACGCTCATACTGACGAATACATTATTGGTTTGCGGTACAAAGGCGATGCCCTCCGCAATTCGTGCCTGAGTCGTCATTTGGGTGATGTCCTTACCGTTAAATCTGACAGCACCTGACTTGAGTTTAAGCATGCCCAACATCGCTTTCATTGCGGTTGATTTACCCGCACCATTGGGGCCGACAATGACGGCAATTTCACTCTTGTCGACGGCTATGGTGCAGCCTTTGAGTATATCGGCACCGCCGTAACCACCCACCATATTGTCACCAATCAAAAAACTCATGACTGGGTCTCTTTGGACTTAATTTCATCTTGATTTTCGTTGAACGCTCGACCCAGATAAGCTTCAATGACAGATTCATTATTTTTAACTTCTTCAGCACTGCCCTGAGCCAGTACTGCACCTTCAGCCATGCAAATTACTGGATCACACATACGTCCAATAAAATCCATGTCATGCTCGATCATGCAAAAGGTGTAACCCTTATCTTGGTTGAGCCGGATAATCGCATCGCCAATGTCGCGCAGTAAGCTACGATTGACACCTGCACCCACTTCGTCAAGAAATACGATCTTGGCATCAACCATCATGGTTCTACCGAGTTCAAGTAGTTTCTTTTGACCGCCTGATAAATTGCCCGCCAATTCGTTAGCAATATGGGACAGGTTTAGAAAGTCGATGACTTCCATCGCTTTGTGATGGAGCAGATCTTCCTCTTTATTCACTTGACCCCGACGGAACAAGGCGGTCATCAGACTTTCTCCTGATTGATTCCCCGGCACCATCATCAAATTCTCGATAACCGATAGTTTGGAAAATTCGTGTGCGATTTGAAAGGTCCGAAGTAGGCCTTTGGCGAAAAGTTGGTACGGCTTCAGTCCGGTGATGTTTTCTCCATCGAGGAATATGCTGCCAGCAGTTGGTTCGTATAGGCCAGCAATGGTGTTAAATAATGTTGTCTTACCAGCACCATTTGGACCAATTAAGCCCGTTATCGAGCCTTTTGAGATTTCTATAGAGGTGTTATCGACCGCTTTTAAACCGCCAAAATGTTTGGAGAGGTTTTTAACTTCAATCATGACTTCAGGGTGCCTCTAAAAAAGTGATTTTTTTACGATCTGTTTTTCACTCCTCGACAATGGATCCTGCATTGTTCTAATTGGTTACATCACTGTAACGATGCACCAAAAGTAGGCGCTACGAGGTAACGGGAGCAATCGCGAAAAATATTTTTAGCGACGTTCTTAATTCTACATTACGCTGTTAATCGTAATATAGAGTTGACTGCCCAACGCAAAAGATTTTACACAAAAGCAAGGATAAAGCCTAGGTGGCCTTACAATTGAATTTAAGGACATTAAAATTATTACTTCCCCAATTAAAATAACTATGTTGCTTATCTACCGCAGTCAGTCGAAAATAATTTTTTTATGACAAAGTTCGGATTGCATTTTAATGACAACGACATCACCTGAAAACATCGAAGTTAAAACTACCACCTGTTACATGTGTGCCTGTCGATGCGGTATCAATGTAACCGTTAAAGAGGGCGAAGTTAGCTACATAGAAGGTAATCCTAACCACCCTATCAACAAGGGCGTTATTTGCGCCAAAGGCTCTTCAGGTATTATGAAGCAGTATTCACCAGCGCGCATCACTAAGCCGTTACGACGAATACCAGGTGCTGAGCGTGGTAAGTCTGAGTTCGAAGAGATTTCTTGGGAAGAAGCGCTCGATACGATTAGTAAACGTTTGGAACATATTCGCGAAACCGACCCTAAACAATTTGCATTGTTCACTGGCCGCGACCAGATGCAGGCACTAACAGGATTGTTCGCAAAACAATTTGGGACGCCAAACTATGCCGCCCACGGTGGTTTATGTTCTGTCAACATGGCTGCTGGATTGATCTATACCATCGGCGGGTCGTTTTGGGAATTCGGTGGACCGGATTTAGAGCGTTCAAAACTATTTATTATGATAGGTACGGCCGAAGATCATCACTCAAACCCGATGAAGATAGAGCTTGCCAACTTCAAACGTAATGGTGGCAAGTTTATTGCCATTAACCCAGTGCGAACTGGCTATGCCGCGATCGCAGATGAATGGGTACCGATCAAGCCGGGCACCGATGGTGCTTTATTACTGGCTATTAATCATGAAATCATCAAACAGGGACTGTTCGATCGGGATTTTTTATCGAAGTACAGTAACTCGCCCGACCTAGTCAACGCGGACGAGGAAAGTGATACCTTTGGCATGTTCATCCGTTCCATAATGGACATTGAAAAAAAATGTGTCGAACCTGAAAATAAAATGTGGTGGGACAGGCATACTGACCAAGAAGTACCTTCGCACACGAAAGGCGCTGATCCAAGATTAATGGGTGAGTTTAAGCTAGATGATGGTACGACAGTAAAACCATCGTTCCAGTTATTGAAAGAACGAGTTGAAAAATATACTCCAGAATGGGCTGCCGAAATTACAGGTATTTCGGCCGATACGATTCGTCGCCTGGCCCATGAAATGGGCATTGTCGCCCGCGATGAAACCGTTGAACTTCCAATTCCATGGACCGATACCTGGGGCAATGAGCATAAATCTGTCACTGGAAACCCAGTGTCATTTCACGCCATGAGAGGTCTTGCGGCTCATTCTAATGGTTTCCAAACAATCCGGTCACTCGGTATATTAATGACGTTGTTGGGCACCATCGATCGTCCCGGTGGGTTTCGCCACAAAGCACCATTTCCGCGTCCCATTCCGCCTTGCGCCAAACCACCGAAATCACCTGAAGATGTTCAACCGGGTTCACCACTAGAAGGAATGCCCCTCGGTTTTCCGGCATCACCTGAAGATCTGTTTGTTGACGATCAAGGTGGGCCAGTTCGTCTAGACAAAGGATTCTCTTGGGAATATCCACTCTCAGTGCATGGTTTAATGCACAATGCGATTACTAACGCATGGCGTGGCGACCCTTACCCTATCGATACATTGATGCTGTTCATGGCAAACATGGCTTGGAACTCATCGATGAACACGTCACGAGTTCGCGAAATGTTGACAGACAAAAAAGAAGATGGCGAATATAAAATCCCATTTTTAATTGTCTGTGATACTTTCCATTCTGAAACCATAGCGTTTGCCGACATTGTATTACCCGATACGACTTACCTCGAACGATACGATGCGATGTCAATGCTTGACAGACCTATCTCTGAATTCCAAGGGCCTGCTGATTCGGTACGTGTGCCAGTTGTGCCACCCAAAGACGAGTGTCGTCCTTTTCAAGATGTCATTGTCGAATTGGGTTCAAGACTCAAATTGCCAAGGTTCATGAACCTTGACGGCACGCGTAAATTTAAAGACTACAAAGATCTGGTCATAAACTTCGAAACTGAGTTAGGCTCTGGTATTGGTTTTTTAGCCGGCTGGCGCGGTAAGAATGGCGATAAGTCTATGCGCGGTGAGCCAAATCCAAATCAATGGGAGATGTATGCCAAAAATGACTGTGTTTTTCAGTACGAATTGCCGAAGTCTTATCAATACATGCGCAACTGGAACAAGGGTTATCTTAACTGGGCTCAAGATCATAGTCTGATTAAGCATACCGACCCTATCAACATACATGTCTACTCTGAAATACTTCAAAAATTCCGTTTAGCAGCAGAAGGAAAACGCGAAGGCCGTCAACCACCCGATCATCTGCGTGAGCGAGTGCGGTTACATTTTGATCCATTGCCATTTTATTCTGAACCACTTGAAACACTGACTATTGACAAAGACATCTATCCATTGAATGCGATAACTCAGCGACCAATGGCGATGTATCATTCCTGGGATTCTCAAAATGCCTGGCTACGGCAAATTCACTCCCATAACTATTTGGTCATGAGTCCTAGCGTAGGCGTAGAGAATGGTTTCGGCGACGGAGACTGGATCTGGGTTGAATCAGCGCATGGTAAAGTTAGGTGTATGTGCCGATTCAGCGAATCGGTAGAGCCAGGCACAGTCTGGACTTGGAATGCGATTGGTAAGGCCTCAGGAAGCTGGGCTTTAGATGAAAAAGCGAATGAATCAAAAAAAGGATTTTTATTAAATCATTTGATTACAGAAGAAATTCCAGCAGCCACAGGTGAAGGCGTTTGTTCAAATTCTGATCCGATAACAGGGCAGGCAGGTTGGTACGATTTACGCGTTCGAGTATATAAAGCGGGTGATGACGAACCAAAAGAAACATCGCCGCAGTTCGAAACAATGAAACGAGTACCCGGCATGGAACCAGCGCGTGGCCTATGGCAATCATTTGCAAAGGGTTTGCTTAACGGTGTTTCCAATAATGGTTCTTCTAATGAGAAGGGGTAGACTATGACACAACTGGCACTAGTGATTGATTTAAATACTTGCGTTGGCTGTCACGCCTGCGTGACCAGCTGCAAAGAATGGAACACGTCGGGAGAAGCCGGCCCGATGGCAGATAAGAATCCTTATGGTGCTGATCCAACAGGCAACTTCTTTAATCGAGTTCAAACTTTTGAAGCTGGATCCTTTCCAAAAACTGAAACCATTCACTTTCCAAAATCATGCTTGCATTGTGAAGAACCACCCTGTGTTCCAGTATGCCCAACCGGTGCGAGTTATAAACGTCCAGAAGATGGTATTGTTTTGATCGATTATGATATATGCATAGGTTGTGAATACTGCGCTTGGGCCTGTCCTTATGGCGCTAGAGAATTTGATGAAAAAGAAAAGGTAATGAAAAAATGTACTCTATGTGTCGACCGCATATACGACGAGGAATTACCAGAGCTGTTACGTAAACCTGCCTGTGTTTTAGCTTGCCCAACGAGTGCACGTATTTTTGGCGACATTCATGACCCAGAGTCCGAAGCCTCAATAGCAATTACTTTATCTAATGGTTATCAACTGATGCCAGAATGGGGTACGCAAGCAGCAAATCATTACCTACCTCGAAGAAAAGTAAATATTAAAGTACATGAAGAAGATTTGATGCGCTCGTTAAACCCACTGGATGAAGAGGATAGAAGCCAGCGACTGCCAACATCGAGTACGACTCTCGACGACTCTGCGGCCTCTTGGTAATACTTGATAGTACCGGTGAGCCAATACTTCTGTTCAGTAAAACTTAGATGAATATTAAATTATGAAACCTGCAATATCTGTCATCCTACTCACCACCTTAATCGGTGTGGCTCAGGGCCTATTTTTGGCTTATTACAGCGCCGAGTTACTGTCTCTGCTGCTCATCCTGCCGAATCAAGAGTTAGCGGGCACGGGTCCTGCTGGTGTCATCAGCGTCTTGCTCTTGGTGGGTGGTTTGATTGCATCGTTTTTCCATCTGGGTCATCCAGAGCGGGCATGGCGTGCAGCTACCATGTGGCGCACATCATGGTTATCTCGTGAAGTAATCGCACTGCCGATAACGATGGGGTTGATTTTCATTTACAGTGGACTGAAACTAATTGAAAATCATCAGGTTATTTTTAATCTGGGCAACGGCAGTCAGATAGAGCTAGCAACTGTTGTTGGTTTTTTCGCCATGTTTGCAGTTTTCGCATTATTTATTTGTACAGCAATGATTTATTCCTGTTTGAAATTTTTACAAGAGTGGCACAGTCCGCTCACTGTTTTAAACTTTGTTCTCATGGGCTGTGCGTCAGGGTTTGTTCTGGCCAGTGCATTGGCTGCCTTCTATGACCCACAGATTTTTGGTTATATATCGAGTGCTGCTATAGCGCTAAGTGTTGCAGCTTTAGTCTCGCGATATGCATCATTGATGCGCAATAAAAACCTACGCCCTCAAAGCACGTTGCAAACAGCCATCGGTATTCATCATCCAAATATTAGACAAATAGCACAAGGTGCGATGGGCGGTAGCTACAATACTAGAGCCTTTATACATGCTTATGGCCCATCGGTTGTGCAGTTTTCAAGACGATTTTTTCTGATTGCAGGCTTCATGGTACCAGTCTTATTGTTGGCCATTAGCAATCAATCACCAATACTGATTTGTACACTGGCATTTTTGATTCAATATGTAGGGCTACTGGCTGAACGATGGTACTTCTTTATCGAAGCCAAGCATCCACAGAATCTTTACTATCAAATGATTTCCTAGTTATTCAGTCAAGTCAGAGACTCAGAAAGTTATAAACTGCCATAACGGTAATGCTAAATACATTGGCACAATCTGTCCTTGTACCCTAATCGGAGGCAAAAAAAGATGGAAGGATTTAAATAGAAGGCCAATTAGAGAAAGTTGACGCTCGGAGTTCGAACTGGGTCTTACAGGCATAACTGAAAGCAGAGATAACTCGAGTCGCTAAGCCCTATCACATAAAGCAAGCCTCTCAATCACTCGGAAAACTGTGGGCTTGCGGTAACTGAAACGATTCAATCTATTTAAATTCATTCATCTTTTTAATTAGTACCGTTTTCTTCAAGGACACCGAGAGTTTTGGTCTGAATTTGGGACTTATAATCGTCGGATATTTTATTTTTGAGTCAGTAATTTATCGACTCTGGCGAGAAATTCAATGTTACTTTGAGTTCAGAAGTCACTTTTACTGCGGCTTTGGTATCTAACAACAAATTGATTGTTGTTGCTGATAAAGCGTATGTATCAACAGCATTAAGCAGAAATCATACTGCTATCTATGGCCAAAAGGTCTCAGACTAGCATGACCATCCTTAGTCACGTGGAGTTTTAGTTTTGGATCTATTAACCCAGGGTTTACTGGGAGGGGTGCTGGCACTATCAGTCTCCCCTAAAAGCGAGTCACGTAATGCAGCTTTGGTTGGCTTTGCTGCCGCCTTATTGGCTGATGCCGATGTTTTAATTAGTGTTAGCGACGATCCATTGCTGAACCTTGAGTTGCATCGGCATTTCACGCACTCGTTGATATTCATTCCGGTAGGCGCTCTGATAGCCACATTGCTACTGTGGCCGTTACTGCGCAAACGAATCGAACTTAAAAAGATTTACGGGTATGCGCTACTGGGTTATGGCACCAGCGGGTTACTGGATGCCTGCACCAGTTATGGGACTCATCTGTTTTGGCCCTTCAGCGAAACTCGTATCGCCTGGAGCATCATTGCGATTGTTGACCCTGTTTTTTCGCTGCTGCTGCTTATCTCATTAATCATTGGCTACAAGTACTACAAACCATTGGCACCTGGTGTTGGTCTGACGCTCGCGGGTAGCTATCTTATGTTAGGTCTGTGGCAGCATCAAGGTGCGCTGCAGTCTGCGTTCGAACTCGCTGAACGGCGTAACCACGATGTGCAGCGTATCATCGTAAAACCGACATTGGCGAATCTGGTTTTGTGGCGCTCGGTGTACCAAAGTAACGATCGCTTCTACGTCGATGCCATTCGCGTTGGTTTGTTTTCGAACCGTATCTATGCGGGTGAAACAATAGAAAAATTTAAATTTCAACGAGACTTGCCGCATATTGACCAGGCATCAACATTGTCAAATGACGTCCTAAGGTTTTCAAAACTTGCCGACGGATACGTCGTGCCCGATCCAAGTCGTGACAAGGTTTTAATCGATGTGCGTTATTCGATGTTACCTAATGGTGTTTATCCCATGTGGGGTATTGACCTGAATACAGCATCGGTTTCGGAACATGCAAAGTTCAAGGTCTACCGCGACCGACCCGAAAACGCCCGAGATTTATTTTTGGCAATGCTACTGGGGCGTGATGTACCTGATTAGTTTTTGGGTCAGTGGTGTTGCATATAGCCGTAGGGTAAAAATACAAATAATAGTGAATTTATCGAAAATTCGTTAACTCATCAAAGCAGGGCGTAAGTACTCTCTCAAAATAGGTCTGGGTTTCTGCAACCTCATATTATGTTTAAATTAATTCTGAATTGGTCTTTATTGAGTGGCAGACTGTCTAAGAGCCTGCCGGAATTAGGATAGATCTACTGCGGAAAGGCCATTTTTGCCAAATTTTTCGATCCAATTCGTTGAGTAGAACAACTATTCGCTTCATTCGTTCTTTTTCAATTACTGAAGCTAGCCAATTAATTACCACCTTAAATGGCTGGATATATTCTCTAAATACCCACTCATAACTTCGATTTTCATTGGTAGTCGAGTTGGTGTGGTGTCAGCTACGTCTTACTCCAGAAAGAGAACGCTTTTATCCGGTCTGTGTTTTGTAAAAAACAGCATCAAGAGTTGGGTTGCCATTGGTATCAATATCGCCCCAATAATCAGCGTAATAAAACTTTGTCATCATTTAAGAATATTGGATCAAAGATAATGACATCGACTGCCACTTTTTGTAGATAGAAGTTCTTTTACTCCTGTGTCCAAATATTGTACGAATGTAGATTCGATATTGTTTTCTAGTTCACCATTTTGGATTAGTTTCATCTGCAACCCCATCGAGTATAAACGGTCCAGGTCGCCTCTGGCTCATTAGTGTGGAAATGCCGATCTTACGCCAAAAATCAACAGATCTTGCTATGTTGGTGTCTGATTTTTGAGAAAGCAAGCTGCGGCAGCGCATAAAAATCGGACACCAACATAGCAAGATCTGTTGATTTTT
>CAWVZP010000051.1:0-15700 GCA_963934675.1 uncultured Gammaproteobacteria bacterium
AATGGACCGTAACAACATGTTAAAACCGTTTAAAAAGATGTGTGTGATGTTGCCTCGATTTGTGGTGTTGTCAAGCGCTATGCTTATAATCTCTACATGGGCCTGTGGTTTACAGGCCCATGAGTTGCGTCCTGCGATAGCAAATGTTGAGATCAGCCAAACAGAGATACAGATTGAACTGCTTGTCACAGTTGAAACACTACTGGCAGGCATTGATCTCACTGAAATTTCAGACACAGATGATGCGCCAGAAGCCGAGATCTATGATGCGTTGCGTGCTCTAAGTGATACCACTTTGGCTGCGCGGGTGCGATCTGATTGGCCAAGGCTGGTGAAAGATTTTGTGTTGGACGGTGCAGAAGATATTAGGTTATTGGATGTGCAAGTCATTTCAGAGTCGGACATTGAGCTGCCACGTGATACGAAGCTGATGTTGGTTGCAGATTTATTGCCTGGTACAGGGCCTGTTTCGTTTGGATGGATTGCTCAAAATGGTGGTCTGATTGTTCGCCATGGTAGTGGAGACGATGCCTATGCTGGGTTCTTGGAAAGTGGGGAGTTGAGCTTGCCTTTGCCTCGCTCCGGTGCCGTTGAAGAAAGTGATATTTCAGTTTTTTGGCGTTTTGTAGTCGAAGGTTTCGAGCACATTTTGCCCAAGGGTCTGGATCATATTCTATTTGTTTTTGGACTGTTTTTATTCTCCTTGTCTTGGCGTCCGCTTCTGCTGCAGATCACCGCTTTCACCTTGGCCCATACAGTCACTTTGGGACTTGCAACGTTAAGTGTCATCTCAATTCCTGCTGCGCAAATGTGGCTGGTCGAGGCTTTGATCGCCGTATCCATTGCTTACGTTGCAGTTGAAAATATTTGGCGGCCAAAGTTGAACTGGTGGAGGATTGTTGTTGTTTTTGGATTCGGTCTACTGCATGGCTTGGGTTTTGCTTCAGTTCTGGGTGATTTGGGTCTGGTGCAAGGGCAATTTATTCTGTCCCTAATTGCCTTTAATATTGGTGTAGAATTTGGTCAATTGGCGGTCATTCTAATGGCATTTTTAGTGCTGAGATTGCCGTTTGGAGAATCTGTTTATTATCGACGGCTGGTAGTCATTCCCTGCTCGGCCGCCATTGCGATGGTTGGGATATGGTGGGCGGTTGAGCGTACATTTTTGTGAGCCAGCATAGCCTTAAATTTTCAGTCAATGCGCTTCTAAAATTTCAAGTTGCTTTATTATCTGGGCTGCTGTTATGGGATAGCGTCTTCCATCTCGAATGGTTTTATAAACCTGGTTAAACAGGTTTATGTAAGATGATTTTTCTGATGCTATTTTGGCATTTTTTTTTGCACCATTTTCTGATACGGTCGTTAGAATGCCTTCCATGCCTGCTTCTTCAGCGCCAAACGAGGCGTTGTTGACGTTCATGCCTGCTATTAATTGTTGCTCTTGAACATCAGCTCGTTGCTTAATATAAGACCCTTTGGTGCCATGTAGTATAAATGCGGGCTGTTCGTCAGCCACCAGCAAACTGGCGGTTATAAACACCTGTAACTGGTCGGGGTAGGATAAATGTATATTGGCGTAATCATCCACTTTGGTCTGTTGTCGAAAATACCCAAGGTTTTTGCGCCAAAGCAATGGCGACCCAAACAGTGATATAACGCCGTCCAGTAAGTGTGGCCCTAAATCATATAATAAACCGCTACCAGGAATAGAGGTTTCTTTGGCGTTTTTTAAACTAGGCGTTAATTTATATCGATCAAAGCGAAAGTGCGCTTCGATTAATTGGCCTAATTTTCCTGAATCTAGCACCTGTTTTACGGATAAAAAATCACTATCATAACGTCGATTTTGGAAAGCTAATATTTGACGATTGTTTTTTTCAGCTTCGTGGTAAAGTATTTTTGCCTCACTTGAGGTAACCGCAAATGGTTTCTCAACTAAAACATGCTTGTTGTGATGAATCGCTTTTAATGCAAACTCAAAGTGGGTGCTATTGGGTGTATTGACGACAACTAGTTCTATATTTTGATCAGTCAGTAGAGCGTCAACCGAATCATAGCTTATTAACTCTGAATATTTTTGATAGGCCTGCTTTGTAGTCCTTTCTACCACGGCGCTTAACTCGAAACCTTGATGTGCTTGCAAAAAAGGTGCGTGAAATAGCTTCCCTGACATACCATAGGATAATAATCCTGTTTTTATTTCATTACTCATTAAAATTTAATCTATGGTTTAGCTTCATTCCATTCGGCTTCTTCAATCAATACTTCACGACTTGCAGCAATATTATCCTAGGCTAACGTCGCAATGCTTAACACAATATTTTGGCTTGTATTGGCAACGGATTAAATTCTGGCACCACTCTCGCTGTCAAAAAACACTGCTTTGGACACGTCGATCATTAGCTCCATATTATTGCCGGCATCCACAGCACTCTCTGGTTCGACTCGACAAACCACCTTGCGATCATTCATGCGCACAAAAACTAATGTGTCGGGGCCGGTAGGCTCGATCACATCGACCAGGCAGGTTGCTACTCGAGTATTATCGCCATTCATTTTTTCATCTACTCGCTGGGTAATCTGTTCGGGGCGTAAGCCGAGTACTATCTCGCTACCGACCCGTGATTGTAAACGTTCTTCAGCAATGCCCAGAGGCAGTACAAACTCACCTGCGCCCCCTTCGATACGAACACCGAGTTTACCCGCTTCGTTAACTACTTTGCTTGGAATAAAATTCATCGACGGTGAACCCATGAAACCGGCGACGAACATGTTGGCTGGATTATCGTAAATTTCTCGTGGTGAACCAAATTGCTGAACTTCGCCATCCCTCATTACTGCGATGCGATCCCCTAGCGTCATCGCCTCGATCTGATCGTGTGTGACGTAGACGATTGTGGTACCCATGCGTTGGTGGAGTTGCTTTATTTCAGTGCGCATTTCAACACGTAGTTTTGCATCGAGGTTACTTAACGGTTCGTCGAATAAAAACAGTGAAGGATCACGCGCCAGCGCTCGTCCCATGGCGACCCGTTGGCGTTGACCGCCAGAGAGTTGTGACGGCTTTCGATTTAATAGTGGCTCTATTTGCAACATGCCGGCAACACGGTCGAGCGTGGCTTTCCGTTCTGCTTTATCGATCTTACGAATTTCCATACCGAAGGAAATGTTCTGCGCCACGGTCATGTTCGGATAGAGCGCATAGGATTGAAATACCATAGCGATGTCACGATCTTTTGGTGGGAGTTTGGTGATGTCCCGATCACCAATATGAATCGACCCAGACGTGACTGTCTCTAATCCTGCAATCATATTCAGCAAAGTCGATTTTCCGCAACCAGAGGGCCCAACCAGAATCAAAAATTGTCCAGCTTCAATATCGATGTTAATGCCCTTAAGCACATCAACTTTGCCATAAGACTTCTTAATATTATTAATGCTGAGTGTATTCACGTTTATCTCCCACGACTCAAAAGTTAACCTTTAACCGCGCCGGCAGTAAGCCCGCGAACGAAGTATTTCCCTGCTACTACATAAACTAACAGGGTGGGCAGGGCAGCGATAATTGCCGCCGCCATATCGACGTTGTATTGCTTGACGCCGGTTGAGGTGTTGACCAGATTGTTGAGGCCAACGGTGAGTGGTTGTTGATCGCCCGACGAGTAGACCACCCCGAAGAGGAAGTCATTCCAAATCTGAGTAAACTGCCATATTACTGAGACAACGACGATGGGAATCGAAATTGGTAGTATGATCCGCCAGAATATTTTAAAAAATCCGGCGCCGTCTATCATCGCTGCTCTCACCAGTTCGTCTGGAACGCTGACGTAGTAATTACGAAAGAATAGGGTGGTAAACGCGATGCCATAAACAACATGAACTAGAATCAATCCATATATTGTTCCAGATAAACCCAGCATGCCGAGTGTTTGCGCCATAGGTAACAGTACGACCTGGAAAGGAATCATGGTGCCGATTAATAACATCCCGAAAAACAGCTCACTGCCGCGAAAACGCCACTTGGTCATAACGTAGCCATTAAATGCGCCCATTGCAGTTGAAATAAATACGGATGGCACGGCGATTAACACCGAGTTCCAAAAATAAGGCTTCAGTCCATCGCAGGTGACTCCGGTACAGGCGCTTGACCAGGCGATTTGCCAAGCATCAAAGGTTACTTCATCCGGTAATGCCAGCAGATTGCCGAGACGGATTTCGTCGAGTGACTTTAACGAAGTAATGAGCATGACAAATAACGGCAATAGATAAAAGCAAGCTGCTAGAATTAGTGTGCTGTAGACTAGAATGCGACCTATACGAGCTGCAGGCGTGATGGTGATTGCGATAGCATTACTCATCTTTCTTGCCTCTTAGTTCACAATACAGATAGGGTACGACAATCGCTGCAACCGTTGCCAGCATCATCATCGAACTGGCTGCACCCAAACCAATTTGTCCACGGGTAAATGCAAACGTGTACATGAAGGTTGCCGGTACGTCTGTGGCATAACCCGGTCCACCGCCGGTAAGCGCGATGACGAGGTCGAAGCTTTTGATTGATATATGCGTCAGAATTATGACAGCGCTAAAAAACACGGGTCGCAGGCTTGGGATGATAATGCGCCAGTAAATTTTCGGTAGGCTCGCGCCATCGACCTGTGCAGCTTTTATGATACTGTCGTCGACACCGCGCAGCCCAGCGAGGAAAAGCGCCATGACGAAACCTGATGCCTGCCAGACTCCGGCGATGACTACTGTATAAATCGCCATTTCCGGATTGATCAGCCAGTCGAAGGTGAAATTTTCGAAGCCCAGGTCACGGATTAACTTTTCGAGGCCGAGACCGGGATTTAGAATCCACTTCCAGGCAGTGCCTGTAACGATGAATGACAAGGCCATCGGATAAAGATATATGGTTCGGATAGCGCCTTCGGCTCGTACTCGTTGGTCGAGTAGAATCGCCAATAACAATCCTAAGGTTAGACAAATGAGAATAAATAATAAGCCAAATATAGCTAAATTTTCTGCAGCTACCCACCATCGGTCATTGGCAAACAATTTTTCATATTGGATTGTGCCAGCCCAATCGTACTTTGGCAGCATTCTCGACTTGGTGAATGAGATCCAGGCGTTTAATAAAATATAGCCATAGATAAAAATCATTGCTATTACAAACGTCGGCGCCACCACCAGTTTTGGTAATAGAGCTTCAATCCTGTCTCCAAGTTTGACACGACTAATTTCGGTTTCTGTTTTACTCTGAAAAGCTGTAGGCATTGCGTCCCCCTCATTCCTGGCTTAAACAAAAACGAGTAAACTGGCAACATTTTGGTATTACCGGTTTACCCGTTGAGTGCTCTACCTGGCTGCTTGTGCGCCCGAAGCGAGTTTTTGAGCGGCTGACTTCGCAGAAATGTCGGAATTAAAATATTCTGTGACTACGTCGTAAATTGCGCCCTGGACTGAAGCAAACGTTGACATGCCGTGCGCCATACTCGGCACCAAAGTGCCATCTTTAGCGCTCGACACAAAGGTGTCCATTGAGCCGTGGGCGCAACTATCAAATTTGTCACGTGGCATATTCAAACGCGCTGGAATTGAGCCCTTGTTCAGGTTAAATACTTCCTGAAATTCAGGTTCCATGATTGTTTTGGCAAAAGCTTCACGGCCTTCTACAGACTGATCGTCACCATCAAATACAATGAAGCTGTCGATATTGAAGGTGAACGCGCCAGCGGTACCTGGAGCAGCGAAACATTCATAGTCCTCACCCGGCATTTTACCAGCAGCGGTAAATTCACCCTTGGCCCAGTCGCCCATAAACTGCATTGCAGCTTTGCCGTTAATGACCATCGAGGTAGCTAAGTTCCAGTCGCGTCCCGGTGCATCTTTATCAATATAGGTTTTTAGTTTCTTGAGGATTTCGAATGATTTAACCATCGCATCTCCGCTCAGGGCAGCTGGATCGAGTTCAACAAAAGCTTTGCGATACAAGTCTGCACCACCCGTTGCCAATACGATACTTTCGAATACTGTAGCGTCCTGCCAGGCTTGCCCACCATGTGCAACTGGAATAAATCCGGCAGCCTTGATTTTGTCGGCTGCGACAAAAAACTCATCCCAGGTGTTGGGGATTTTTGCGCCTGCTTTTTTGAATACTTCTGGATTGACCCACATCCAGTTAACGCGATGAACGTTGACTGGCACGGCGACATAATTGCCTTCATATTTCATCACATCGGCCACTACTTTGGGTAACAAACTGTCCCATTTATTCTCTGTCGCAACGGCATCAAGCGAGGCGAGTACGCCTTCATCGCCCCATTCCTGAATTGATGGACCTTTGATTTGTGCTGCCGTTGGTGGATTGCCCGCGAGGATACGAGATTTCAAAACAGTGGCAGCACTTTCTCCACCACCACCGGCTACAGCCATATCTTTCCACGTGTGACCTTGGTCTTCTAATAGTCTTTTGAGCTCGGCTACTGATCGTGCTTCTCCACCAGAAGTCCAGTAATGTAATACTTCGACTTCTCCAGCGATTGCAGTGTTTGCAGTGCCAATTGCTAGCGCAGCCCCCAATCCTAACCCTATTAATTTTCTCAACATGATTTTACATCCTCTATTTTCAATATGCGCTACTGGCGCGTTGTCGAGGACATTGTCCCCCCCGGAATAATGTTGCAACTGACATTGGTCAGCCACAACTCTAATTATCGGCGTTTATTTTTCTTATTCGCCTTTGAAGCTGGTAACGCCTAGATTATTGTAATCTTCTGACAGTGCAATTGTCGCACCTCGTAATGCAGGATATTTGGAGTGAATTACATAGGTTGGGATTTTTTGCAGATATGGGGTGAAGCGCCCATGGTTTTCGAAGCGGCTTCGAAACAGTGATTGTGAAAAATACTCTCCTAGTTGCGGGACAATACCGCCACCGATAAAAACACCGCCGCGCGCGCCCAGCGTCAATGCCAGGTTGCCGGCAACGGTACCCAGAATGCTGCAGAACATTGAGACAGTTTCTTCTGCGATTTCTGAACTTTTCTGTATTGCCATGGCAGTAATTTTTTCTGGTTCGGTTGGTTCAACCGAAATACCATCAAGTATTGCTATTGACTGGTATAGCAAGGATAACCCTGGACCTGAAGCCAGAGACTCAGCAGATACATGACTCAATTTTCGACGAATTATTGAAATAACGCCGGCTTCGCGTTCATCCAGGGGACCATAAGAAACATGCCCACCTTCACCCTGAAGGGGCATCCAGAGATGACCCGCTTTGCTCACTGCCGACACGCCTAGTCCAGTACCCGGACCGAGTACCGCCAAGACGGCTCCTTGTGGGCTTTGTTTACCCCCTATTTGAAGGCAGTCGTTAGCTCTAAAGTGTGGTAAAGCTAGTGCCAGCGCAGTGTAATCATTGAGTACTTTTAACGATTCAAAACTCAATAATCGACGGGTCTGTCGAATCGAAAAACGCCAGACATGGTTGGTCATTTCCAGGTAATCACCTGCGACTGGTGTCGCTATTGAGAATGCAGCGTGTTGTGGACGAGAGTAGTTCACCTGTTTTAAGTAAGCCTCTGTCGCATCTACCAAGGTGTCGTAATCGGCACAGCGTAATGTCCTTGCTTCAAAAGGCTGGCTTTCAGGGTCATTGACCAGCGCAAAGCGCGCGTTAGTTCCACCGATGTCTGCGATTAAGTTTGGTGATTTGATCTGCAAAGTGGTTGTCCATTCAATAATAGATATTAAATTACCTTATACTATTTACTTTCCAAAGTATATATAAATAACTAACAATTTTTCCCTATGTTTTAGTGATTAATTTTTACATTTCGAATTATGTAGGCCGAACTCAAAGGGCGGGGTATTGAACCGGATGTAAGCAACAAGACTCAGGATTAGTTTTTGATACTTAACTAGCGTTAGACTGACGAGTAGAACTGGCTTCGATGTGTTCCAATGCAATATCAAGTGCGGCAATAGCAGCGCCTTGAACTGCCGCAACGTCGCGATTGGCTGGAGTTGAAATCACAATTTGAATGGGCTGCGTTGCAATCGAAGCTATAACTCTGGGCAGAAGGCGTGAGAAAAGACTTTCAGAAGGGAAATCAATAATGACTTCATCTAGTCCGATTACGGAACCTAGAACTAATACCAGTTCGAATAGCGTCTGTGCATAGTTATTGAGTAAAGCTGATGTATGAGAATTGCCATTGGTATCAGCTTGAGCCAGGCCATCGAGATCATCCGCAGCAAGACCGAGTCGTCTTATTTCTTCAGTAAAAGTGCTGTCGGTTCGTAATAGATCTTCGAATGAAGCAGTGGACCCAGTGTTCCGAGAAATACGCAGATGGCCGATTTCACCAGCCCAGCCGTTTCCTCTCCACAAGCTGCCCTGTAGTCCAATTCCGGCACCAACACCCGAGCCAATATACAGGTAGGCAAAATTTGTCTGGCTCAATCGATATTGGGCATGTAACTCGGACAAAACGGCAAGATTTACATCGTTAAAAAGGGAGATAGGGTAGTTAACTTGATGGGAAATCGCCAAATGGAATCCACGCCCTTTAATGGCTTTTAGCGATGGCGCAATCAAAACTTGGTTATTTGATGCAACGCCCGGAATCGCTATAGTAGCAGCGCGAATTTTGCTCTTGTCGGGAACAGCATCCTCTATGCTAGCAATAACGGTTGTTATCGCATCAATCATGCCGTCTACATCATGGCTATTTTTGAAATTCTGGGTAGGCAGGTGATTGACTTGGCCAGCATAGTCAATCCAAGCCATTTGAATTCGACATTGATCGTCAAACGGTAGTAGACGCATACCGAAGGCGTATACTGCGCTTGGATTAAATTCTAGTGGTGATTTCGGACGGCCGCGAGCGGCAAGGTTAGCACTATATTCTGGTGGGGCTGTGCGCAGGAGTCCGTTCGACATTAACTCGCTTGTTACTGAAGATACCGCGGCAGCTGACAGTTTCAAAGCTGGAATCAAGTCAGAACGTGGCGTCGGTCCATGCTTGCGAATATAACTCAGAACGGCTTTACGGTTTAAAGCGCGAATTCGACCTGGGCCTGCTGCAGTAATTTTATCTGGCATGAGTTTGAATGGTTTCTGAGCTAGTGGTCGAACGACATAAGGATAACTGTTTAACCGGTAACATAATTAATAAACCGAGGTTATAAAGTAGTGATGCCAATGCAAATACGTGACGTTTAGTGGTGCGAAACACAAAGCAATATAACTAGATTTTTGTATTAAAAAAAGCGTGATGTGCTCAATGGTCATGTTCTTATACTAGATTATATTAATTACTTTGCGAAGTAAAATTAATGTCAATAGTACTAGTAACGTAAAACCGGCTTGGCCCGCGGCCCCAAACGTCTCGTCATTCGACATACCTGAATTTGCGAAATAAATTTGCAGAGCAATTTTTTAGGAACGATTTTGAGGATAGACAACAATTCTTTGAGTGACCACAGCGACTCTATTTTATAAATTAGTACCGGTTTGGCTGCCCATACAAATTATACGTTCATTTGTTTGGGCGCGTGCCACTGGCAATTATAGCCAAAAGGTGCTTTTAAGAGAAATGACTAAATAAATACTGTGTTTCTTGAGGTCTTCAACTACTAAATCCACTTATGGGCCTCAGCAATTACCGTATTTACCCTGCTAGGAATGGGTTTGTTATGGCTGACACCGAGGTATAGTGTCTCACTGACTGGGTTGGAAAGTCGATGGATTTGAACTAGTTGTGGTTTCCTAAAGGCCTCTACAGCAAAGGCCGGCAATACCGTAAACCCAAACCCCATGCTGACCGATTCGAGAATCAGGTTAATCTGGTTAGAAAACCCCTTCTTTTTAAAAAGACTGCTGTGTTGAAACTCCTGATAGTTTGAACCCAGTAGTAAGCTGGCATGATGCGCACCATCAGGATGGTCGATAAATCCAAGCAGCATCAATTGTTCCCAGCTCGGTTCAGACAATCCCTTTGGTGTGACGAGCAGTAATTCTTCTTCAGCAACGGGTTTAAAGCTAACTTTAACTAGAGTTGGGGGACTCGTCATGAATCCTATATCAACACCATTTTCCGATATGGATTCTTCAACATCAGAATTGGGTGCAAATCGATAATCAATAACGAGATTAGGATGTTGCCGCTGTAGTTCCAGTAGGTGAGGGTATAACTTGAGACCAACGCTACCGGGTGACATCACTCGGACCACCCCTTCATAGGCTGGATCTTTGCCAACCATCTGTTCAAGGTTCGATAGTAACAGAATAATTTCTTGCGCTTCTCGATACAGTCGTTCGCCAGCATCAGTGAGGGTGAACCGCTTGCCCTGCCTAATGAGCAAAGGGTGGCCCATCTGATCTTCAAGTTTACGCACATGCTGACTCACTCCGGATTGTGTCATACACAAGAGATCGGCGGTGCGAGTGAAATGTCCGACTTCTGCGAGTGTGCAAAAACTGAGTAACAGGACTGGATTAATCATTACATAATATACTTATTAATCGATAATATAATAATTTTACACAATCCAATTGCTTTTGTAATCTTACTTCTCACAGGAGAATGATTATGAATAAAATTTACCCGAGAAATTTTTCTCACATCGGTATTTCCGTGCCGGATCTGGAACACGCAGTTAAATTCTATACCGAGGTGATGGGCTGGTATCTCATCATGCAACCAACTGACGTAGTCGAGGATGACAGCCCAATCGGTGAAATGTGTACTGACGTTTTTGGTGCTGGTTGGAGAAATTTCAAAATTGCCCATCTATCGACCGGCGACCGGATTGGTATTGAACTATTTCAGTTTAAGGATCAGGTGAACCCAGAAGACAATTTTGAATACTGGAAAACCGGTGTGTTTCACTTCTGCGTACAGGACCCGAATGTTGAAGAGCTAGCAGAACGGATCGTTGCTGCAGGTGGCAAAAAACGCATGGAAAAACCGCGTTATTATTATCCGGGTGAAAAGCCTTATCGCATGATTTACATGGAGGATCCATTTGGTAACATTCTTGAAATATATAGCCACAGCTATGAGCTCGTTTATAGCCAAGGCGCATACTAAAGCATGGTCCAAGCAATTAGGAATGAGCCATGCAAGGGATCAAAATTAATCTTATGTTAACAGAGAAGTTTTGAGGTATGAAGTGACCTCAATGCCGATTTATAGGGCTTAAAAGGTCGATTAAAACGGGGTTTATTCGAAAACTAATGCCCCATTAGCTATTGATACTTTGTCGTAGACGGATATTCAGGAGGCGCTGGAGCTACAACAGATATAGCAGGCAAATATTGTATAATATTTTACTTGCAATCTGACTGTGGTGCGTAAAAAGGTTTCCATGATATAAAATATTGTCTGGGGTTTGGCCCCTTTTGCTTGGTATCGTGTTTATTATGCTAGGAAATGGCATGCATTTTACTCTAATCGCCCTTCGTGGCGGGATAGAGGGTTTTTCGACCACGGAACTGGCTATCGTCACTTCGGGCTACTTTATCGGCTTTTTGTTGGGTGCTCGTCTTAGCCCATTGATGATTCAACGCGTGGGGCATGTGCGCGTCTTCGCGGCACTGGGCAGTTTCATGTCGGCGGGACTAATCGCTTTTCCGCTGCTGGCCGAACCTTGGGCCTGGACCATACTTCGCCTGCTATTGGGCTTTTGCATGTCAGGTGTTTATGTCACCGCCGAGAGCTGGCTTAACAACGCTGCCACCAACGAGACGCGCGGCCGAGTGTTGTCGGCTTATATGATGGCGCAGACGCTGGGTATCATAGCCGCGCAGGGGCTACTGACCCTAGGTGATGTGGCCACTACTGGACTCTTCATCGGTGCTTCAATTTTGGTATCGATCTCCTTTGCGCCAATCCTTCTGTCTGCCAACTCAGCCCCGATGGTCGAGTTAACGCGCCCAATGCCCTTACGTGACCTCTTTTCGAGCTCGCCGCTTGGTACGGTCGGCATCTTCCTGCTGGGTACACTCTACGCGACACAATCCGGTATGGGCGCCGTCTTCGCTATTCGGATTGGGTTAACGACATCTCAGGTTGCGCTATTTATTGCAATGCTATTCGCCGGGGCACTCGTGCTGCAATATCCCATCGGTTGGCTTTCTGACCGAATAGATCGGCGCAAGCTAATCTTCGGAGCCGCCTTTTTAGGCGCAGGATCATGCGCACTGGGATGGATTATAGAGGGAGATTTTTGGCCATTGATTGCTGCTGCCTTTTTCACTGGTGGGGTAACATCTCCGCTTTATGCGCTGTTTTTGGCCTATACCAATGACTCTCTTTCGACTGAGGATATGCCAGCCGCGTCAGGTGGGCTTGTCTTTACCTTTGGTTTAGGTGCCATAGCGGGTCCGCTGTTAACGGGCTGGGCAATGCAAGGGTTTGGTCCGTTTGCGTTCTGGCTTGTGCTGGGTGGAACTTTCAGTGGCATTGCGCTCTATGCGCTCTATCGTATGACACAGCGTTCAGCAACACCTGTGGATGAGACTGATAGTTATCTTGGTGTCTTACCTACCACATCAGCCTTGGTGGTTGAAGCCGCTGGGACCTGGGCGACTGAGCAGGCAGAAGTCGAAAATGAGGCTTCTGAGCGAGCAGAGATCGAACCTGAGGATAACAAACGGTCTTAATCATTCTTGTCAAAAGGAACTGAACTAGCCACGACGAACATGAGTATTTAATAAACTTCTTCTGATAGCCCAGATCTGCCGCCTACTGCCGAGGTCTCGCTTCGATTCAAAAAACAGGCTTGTAATCGCCAACCGTTATTTGATGCTGTTGTTGCGGTGGATTAAAGGTTATTGATCCTGGTATATAAACGTCCCGATGGTTTTTAGAAAGGCTGCAACAGATTAGAAGGCATTGCCTCCTGTAAAATTGCTATGGGAATGGTTGGGGCAAGTGTAACTCGGACCAAAAGGTAATCCTGATGCTTCACAAGCGACTCACAATTAGCCGCTATTTAAGTCAATCTAATCTGGAATTATATTCGTAGAGATTCTACGCCCCGCCAAAGGCAACGTTTTAAGTTTATCGTCTTTTAGCATGGGCTATCATCTGCAGTATTTGCTGAAATACGGTGTTGCTTAACGATTCACTTAAGTCTATTGCGAGGCTGTGACGATAGTAGGGGGTTAAGCTCAACCCGACACCAAGCCCGTAGATTTCGACATTAGATTCAGCTTCATTTCGTTCGACGGTTTGCTTTAAATGGTGATCGAGATAATACTCGTCATTTGCCTGATGGGTGGCAGAATCCATTGGGCTGCCATCGGAGACGACAATCAATATTTTGCGCTGTTCGCCATGCTTTCGCATTCGCTGGCAGGCCCAGTTCACTGCTTCGCCATCAACGCCTTCACGAAAATAAGGGGATTTCAACAGGGCTGCAATATCACGCCGCGATTTACGCCACCCAGTGTCAGCATTTTTGAAAATTAAATGACTTCGCTCGGCTAAACGTCCGGGATTTTTGGGCCGACCTTGAGCTATCCAATCTTTTAAAGCGCGACCACCGTTCCATTTTCCGGTAGTGAAGCCGAGTATCTCACTGGAAATTTCAGCCTGATCGAGTGCTCGTCCGAAGATATCGACCATCATTGCGATTGACTCGATATATTGCTTCATCGACCCTGAACAGTCGATTAAAAAAGAAACAAGGCAATCGTTTTTAAATCGATAGCGGTCTTTGCGAAAAATTCGCCGTTCGGATGGTGATGAAATGACCTGTGATAAACGTCGGCCATCTATAACGCCTTCTTCTTCACCAAATTGCCAACCATCACGGCCTGGTTGAGCAAGCAGATCAGAAATCTGTCGAGCCAGTCTAGGGATATTGATGCCCTGAGCTTTTATCAGACCGTCGAGTTGATCGCGAAACTCAATGATTTCGACATCACGAACTTTCGAAGCCGCTTTGTATTCTTGGTCGTATGCTTCGGTGAATACGCGATAGCCAGTGGGGTTGTCGGATAAAATTTTGCTGGTGCCAGTAATAATGGAAGCGATGTTGGCATCTTCGGCTTCATCTGAAAAATCGCTAGACAGAGCAATTCGATTGAGTGCTTTTTCTGTATCTTCTTGTTCGGCGAGATTCAACGCTCGTTCCTTATCATCGACCTGTAGTGATTCATCAACTAGCTTTGCAATTGATAATGCATGCACCGCATAAGCTGATTGTTTATCTCGATTTTTACGCAACCCAAGTAAGTCACCGCCAATTAGTGGCGAGAGGTTAGCCCGAGTTGATTCTATTACATCATCTATTTCTTCTAACGTAGGGAGGCCGGTTAAGCGAGACCAGCTTGCTTGTGCAATGGTGAAAATAAGCAGACCTAATTGGGTTTCAGTTTGGTCTTCATAATGGAATTTAAGGCTCCATTGTTGAAAACGATACAGCAGGTTTTGCTTAATGCCAGGATGTTGATCAGTGACTTGTGATTCAACGCGCAATTGTTCAAGCATGTCGAATATCAACCGTGCAATAGGCGACGGTGGGCAGAGTGATTGATGCAGTTGCTCATCACTATGCTGTAACCGCAATGCAATACCATCAGAGATACCTCGATGTGAACGGAAATCCTGTTCGAGTACATCGGTTTGCAGATGAGGCGCGTTGGTATTAACCTTTTTTCCATCAAGGAAAAGGGTTCTGCCTCGATGGTGCAAACCTGGCAAGCCAGTCAGCGCTCGTATAGACGCGCCACAAAGCTCTTCCACATGTTGTTGCTGCTGGTGATTAAATCGCATGGTGAAGTCTCAACTAAACAACTGAGCTTTCATGTAAATGCAGATATGAAGCATCTAGTTCTTGATTGAAACAGCGCTGAAAATATTCAGCGACAATGGGATGTTCGTCTTCTTCGCATTTGTTCAAAAAGGACAAACGAAATGCGAGCACATGATCGTTGAATATTAGGCTGTTTTCGGCCCAAGAGATAACCGTACGGGGCGACATTAAGGTGGATAGATCGCCGACTACAAAGCCCTCTCGGGTGAGGGTTGCCATTGCCACCATCGACTTGAGTAATTTTGCATCTTCAAACTGTGGCACACGAGATTGCACAATTGCTATCTCTTCTTGTTCGGGTAGATAATTGAGCGTCGCGACAATATTCCAACGATCGATTTGGCCGTGGTTAAGTAATTGCGTACCATGATACAAACCGGTTGAATTGCCAAGACCAACGGTATTGGCGGTGGCAAACAATCGAAAAAACGGGTGAGGTGTGATCACTCTGTTTTGATCAATCAGTGCAAACTTGCCGTCGCGCTCAAGTAATCGTTGAATAACGAACATAACATCGGCTCGACCGGCATCGTATTCATCAAAAATAAGGGCCATAGGACGTTGGATAGACCAAGGTACAATACCTTCCTGGAATTCAGTGATTTGTTGGCCGTCTCGGATTACGATGGTATCTTTACCGACCAGATCGAGCCGACTGATATGTCCATCGAGGTTGACTCGCATGCAAGGCCAGTTAAGGCGAGCGGCTATTTGTTCGATATGAGTTGATTTACCGGTGCCATGTAAACCTTGCAACATTACCCGCCGGTTGTGGGTAAAGCCGGCTAGAATCGCTAACGTGACTTCGGCGTTAAAGCGGTAAGCCGGATCGACATCGGGTACATAATCAACCTTGTCTGAAAAC
>CAWVZP010000052.1:0-15498 GCA_963934675.1 uncultured Gammaproteobacteria bacterium
GCAATACTATAAGCCCGCATCAAAGGTTTGCCCTCGTGTTGTAAACCAATCATCGCAAAGTGGCCATTCTTAAACCTAAAGCCTGCATTTCGAGTAGTTTTGAAACTAAACAGTGTGTCATTCCAGTGATGCACACTAGTAACTGTTTCAGTAATGAGTTGCGCCATTAAAATATCCTTTTAGACAATGCCTGAGGGTGAGTTAAGTGGTCTTTTATTTAGCTCAAACCACGCAAGTTAACATTAATGAAGTGCTTTTGCCACGTTAGCCTCAATAGCAGAAAGGGGCAGCACGTAGAGCTAGACGTTGAGATAATGCCAAAACCTAGAGCGACCACCCCCAAACCCGCCAGTCGATAAGCAGATAGATTGCCTTTTTGGCATGTAGGTTAGTATTAATTTTAAAATAATTAAACTAAATATCAATAAACATAATGCTTTCAAAGCTAGATACGCCGCCTCTATTGGACGCCATTCAAAACGGTTTAGAACTGATCTGAAAATGATACTTAAAAGTTCGTATAGTCACTCTCTAAGAAGGCGTCTAGCCATGCCCTGTGCCTCATCAACTAACGCTGGAAACAGTCTACCTGAAAAGTTTTTACAGCCCATCTAAAAAGTCCCACAAGAAATATCCACTGCTTATAGAGCGTAGACAATGTGTGTCGTTTACAGGTGTAATGTGCGCCATCTGCCTGTGGGCGCATGCTGCAATGCAACAATTCTTTATAAAGCACCACGCCAGAATTAAAAGGTGGTGCTCACTTTTTAACTAAGGTATTTCATGAATAGTAATGTATTTCAAGTTGTCTGGAACCATTCACGCCAGTGTTACATGGTTGTATCTGAAATAGTTAAACGAGGTGGCAAAACTAAATCAAAAAAATCGATAAAATCGATAAGCCAGAGCTTAGCAGCAGGTGCCTCCTTATTGATGAGTGCCACTGCTTTTGCGGATGCAATTATACCAGATGGGCGAACTCAGACTTCGCTTGCTGTTAGCGGTAATGTGACAGAAATTACCACTAACACACTGCATGGAATTAATGCCTTAAACTCTTTTCAAAAATTCAATATTGATCATGGCCAAACAGTCAACTTACACCTCCCTACAGGTGCATCTAATCTTTTAAATCTTGTTCACAATGAGCAAAGCGTTATTGATGGTGTGATGAACGCTTATAAAGATGGTCGGATTGGGGGTAACATTTTTTTCCTTAATCCTCATGGTATTGCCGTGGGTGCGGGTGGTGTGCTTAATGTCGGCAGCCTGACAATGGCGACACCTACCAGCGAGTTTATGGATTCAATCATTGCCCCATCTGGCGTTATTAACGATGGTGCAGTTAGCAATGTACTTTCTGGGTTTATTCCATTAACAGAATCGGGCTTGATTCAGGTTCAAGGTCGAATCAACGCGGTCAATTCACTCAATCTTAAGGCGGGTCAGGTCATTGTCGATGCTGGCGCGCAATTAATCGCTGGGCATCAAGCAATTGCTGATTTTGCAGACTTAGTTAATATTCAAAATATTGCTATAGGCACCGGCGTAGAAGTAGTAAATGGTGTCATTCGAATTATGGCAGCCGGTAATGTTGATATTGCCGGTCAAATTGCAGTTGATGGTATCGAAGGACAGGATGCAGGCCTGGTCGAGATTAAGGCAGACCAAGATATTCATCTTACGGCGGGCGCCGATGTGAGTGCCAGTGGTCAGGGCTTCGATTCCTCTGGTGGTGTGGTGGATATTTTGGCGCAACAAGATGCTGTTATTTCAACAGGCGCAAAAGTTTCAGCTGATGCAGGAAAGAGTGGGGATGGTGGTTTTGTAGAGTTTAGTGCTAAACGAACGGTTGAGCTTGCCGGTGGAATTTTCAGTGCCGATGGTCATGATGGCTTAGCAGGTGAAGTGCTGATTGATCCAGAGAATATTATCATTAGTGCAGATTTATTACGTGGCGGGTCGGGTTATCAGACGCTTCCAGCTGGCGGAAGTGCTGATGTTAATAGTGGCAATCTAACGCTTATAGCTGATGAGACAATCACTGTCGATAAGGGTGTTACGGTTTCTAGCCGATATGTTGATGGAACCTCTGCGACCAATCATGCGGATGGTGCATCCATTGGTATTTCCGGAAATATTACTTTCAAAGCATCAAATATTAAACTGTTAAATGGCAGTAAGGTGCTAGCAAACGGCAGTGCAGACGGAACAACCTATGCCGGTGGGGACGTGATTTTGACCGCGACTGATGTTGCATTCAATCTTGCCGGTTATAAAAAAGCCTCATCTACTATTCAGGTGGGGGACGATTCAGGCGGTGCGACTATTAAGGGGAGAAATGTCACCCTTAGCGCGAATGCCGACGCTAAACATAAGTGGCTAATGTCAATTGGATGGGACGGCCAGACTGCAATGAATTTTGCGACCACGGGACTCATGGCGGCTGGTAAGCTTATTGGTGCAGAATTTATATACAGCCAGGCGGATGCAGCAGCTGAAGTTATTATTAAGTCAGGCAGTCGGATTGACGCAACGGAGAACGTCACTTTAGATGCTAAAACCATCGGTAACGCAGGTGAAAATTTAATCAATACGGTTGCAGGTCTTGTGCCACCAGCTGATGTGATTCCGTGGGCCTTCGGGGGGATGTATGCTCAAGTTGATGCAAGGTCAAGCGTGCAGGTTGATAAAGGCTCGACTATTAATGCGGCTAATTTTTTAGCTAATACACATAATACTGCAGAATTAGATAGTTCGGTGACAGCGACACCTGACGATCCTGGCAATGGCAGTTCACAGATAATTACGATTGCACTAGGTATCACTTCAGCAACAGTGGACGCTAAAACGAGTATTGCAGGCACCTTGAATGTGTCAGGTAATGTTCAAGTCTCTGCCGTTAACGATGGCAGCTATCAGAATCACGTGGTCGGTAAAACAGGGGCCAAAGGTCGTGCCGCAACTGCAGTCTCTATATCAAATCGAACTACTAATGCGACTGCGGAGTTAAAAACCAATGTTGCTGATGCAATTAAGGTTGAAGTGCTTGCAGTAAATAATGTTTCTAAAGATTTTGTTAGTGCTGAAACGACTGCAGGTCTATCTGGGTGGGATGAAATTAGTACAAATATTCATGAGAAGATTGAGTCTACGTTTAAATCTCCTGGGGCTAAATTCATTGAGCAAATGATTTCGGTATTGGGATTGAAAACAAAGTCTACAAAAACCGCCGCGGCACCAACTGAAGTTACATTTAGACTGTCAGGCGCTATCGCTTATTCCGACAGTAAAGATGAGGCAAATGCTACAATTGGAGGTGAGGCCAATGGTGACGCGCCCAATGTGCACGCGGCAGATCACATTGCTGTTAATGCCCTAGTTAATGCTGAATATACAAAAATATCAGCCGTGTCATCAGCCGTGTCTAACTCAAGTAGAGCTTCAGCGAGTGATACATCGAATAAAGGAATTGCTACCGGTGTCGCGATTGGAAATTATGAGCATAATGCGAATGCTACAGTCGGATCGGGTGTCATACTCGAAGCGCCTCGTATTGGTATTTCATCGCAAACATTGCGTCCTACACTCGGGAGCTCCACGTTTGACATTCCGGAAAAAACATTTGATAAAGATGAAACACTGGCTGATATTCTGGATTGGGTGTCTACCAGAGAAGCTGAGATAGCCCCTTATGCCACCTTTAACGGGGTCTCTCGAGCAACGGCTAAAGCCAATGACACAGCCAATTCATTGGCTGTGTCAGGCTCAGTGAGCTTTATTAATTACGACAGCTCTAGTCGTGCTTTAGTCAAAGAGTCTGCACAGCTAACTCAACCTAAAACTGATGTTCCTAATGTGGCAGGGCCATGGTCAACAGATGCTCTTGAGATCATTCGGGCCACTCAGGCTAAAACTATTGGCATTACTTATGCGAATGCTAAGTCTAGTGTCAGTCATTATTTTGATTTTTATAAAGCCACTGAAGTGCGTGCTATTCACGAAAGTGATTTAAGGTTTCAAGGGGGAGCTTTGCCCTCTTTAATGGGCAGTGAAAAAGGACTTGGTATCGCCTACAACGATATAAACGTGAAAAGCCTGACTGAGGCTATTGTTCGAGAAGGGGTCCTGATTGAGGGGGAGGAAGTGAATGTTGTCGCAGATAGCAAAGATATTATTATGTCCATTACGAATGCGGCAGGTGCAGGTGCTACATTTGGTGTAAATGGAACGGTTTCAATAGTCACAGCAGATACCACTACTCGTGCGTTGGTGGATGATGAAGTTAAGATTAATGCAGAAACTTTAGCCATTAACGCTATTTCAAGTCCGGTTATCTGGTCTATTTCTGGCGGAATTAATCTTTCTAAAAATACAAGTGTAGGTGTCGGTGTTGCGGTCAATGAAGTCACAACCGAGACTAATTCAGAGATTGCGGATAATGATAAGGTTTCTTCCGATGATGATGAGCGAGCTTCGCTTCTCAATAATAGTGTTAACTCAGAAATAAAAACGCCTGAATTGAATGTTATGGCACGTACCTCGGGAAAGGTCGAGGCTATCGCCATAGCAGGTGCCATTGCCAATAACGCACCTAACGCGCCTGGTGAGCCAGGTTTTATGGAGAAACTTAAGAATGGAACAGGTTATACCAAGGTTCTGGGGTTTGCCAAAGGATTGGCTGGCATGGACAAAGATGGTGCGACCAGACCACGTTCCGATGGCACTCCCCCTCCTAAAAAAGAGAAGAAACCGACTATTAGCTTTGCAGGCGCTGGTAGTGGAGCTATTAACGTAACAGAAATGTCGACTATGGCGAAAGTCGAAGGCGTGACGATCAATCAAATAGATTCAACGTCAGCCTCATTGGTTGTAAGAGCAATTTCTGATTCAGATATCACCGCTGCATCAGGAGCGGCGGCAATTACTCGTGCAAACGATACTGAAACAAAGGGAACGGTTGGCATAGCTGGAAGTGTTGCAGTCAATTCAATTGGTAACGGTACTCAGGCCTGGTTGAAAGGCAGTACGGTTAATAGTGCAGTTGATGTGACTGTTCAGGCATTAGCTGGTGGAGAGCAAGTAGCGGTTGCTTTGGGCATGGCGGCGGATGTCAGTACAGGGAATGCCGTCAAAGGTTCAGATTCTTTTGTGGGGTCACTTTCGTTGACCTATGCACAAACCGATGATAATGATGATTCTAAAAATAAGACAGTTGCAAAAGTTGATGATACCAAAATTACCGGTCAAGAAGATGTAACTGATCGCGATGTTGAAATTACGGCCTATAGCCACACTTTTATCGGCACAGGTGGGGGGTCATTAGCAGTTTCTGGGGGCTCTGCAAGAGATGGGACAAGTATCGGTGCGGCCGTTAGTTGGGCCAATGTACGCAACGATGTATCTGCGACTATTGAGGGTGTTTCTGAAATTTCAAAGGTCGATTCCGTAGACGTACATGCCTATAACGCCACTGAAATTGGAGCTGGTGCGGCGATGATTGGTCTTTCAAAAGCGGAACGTGCAAATAGTTTTCAAGGTTCTTTAGTGGTTAACCAAATTACCAATAACACCACTGCTGCCATCGAAGATTCAACGGTTTCAGCAACAAACCTGGTGGATGTTGAGGCTCGAGATAAAGGAGCAGATGCGGCTTTAGAAACTCTGATTGATCCTGATGGCGATCTAGATAATAAGGGCGATGTAGTGGATTATTGTGGTGAAAGTGCTGGTGCAGCATCGCCAAGCGGTAACTGTATTTCTGCAGTGGCAGGCACAGTTCAGGTGGGTAAAGGTAAAAACTTCGGTGTTTCTATTGCTTATAACCAAATCGAAAACAATCTAACAGCTAAAGTCAAAGACTCGATTGTCACTGCTACTGGAGCGGCTATTACTGACAAAATCAACGTCATCGCTCAATCGGACACCTCCATACTAGGGGTTGCGTTTGGACTTGGGGCATCATCTAAATTCTCGGGCGCCGGTTCATTGTCGATTGCACTCATCGAAAACAATGTCTTTGCCGAAGTAGGAGAATCAGACACAAATGGAAAAACCACAACGCTAACCGCACCAACTGTGATCATCACCTCAACTGACGATTCCATTATTGAAACGGTCGCAGGTCAGGTTAATGTGAGTACTTCAGATGAAGCATTAGGTGCGGCCATTGCTTACAATCAAATTAATAACGACGTATATTCCATTTTAGAAACGGCAATGATAACGGCTTCCAATAAAGTGGCTATTACGGCGCAAGAGAATGCAAAAATTCAATCCTTATCCGCAGCAGGTGGGTTTGCGAAGGGCATGGCTGTAAGTCTGTCAGCCTCACTTAATTTTATCGGTAATACTTCCGAAGCACGCGTAAGTGACAGCACCATAGAAGGTGGCAGTGATGGAATCGACACCGTAAAGATTACAGCGACAGATGGCTCTTATGAGACCACGATAGATCCAACTAATACCGATCCGACTATCGAACAACGGTTACACGATAAGTATAGTATTAGATCCCTTGCTGGAAGTGTGGGAGGGTCGTTTGAAGGTGCTGGTGCGGGTGCGGCTTTTTCCTTGAACCAAGTCAGTAATGCCAATAAAGTCTTAGTGGAAAATTCGACCATTGAAGGAGCAAAGGTCTTCGAATTAAAAGCACTTGAAAAAGCAATTATTCTAGCGGTGGCAGGTGCGGCCGGTACTGGTCAAAAGGGATTTTCTGGATCAGTCACCTTGAATAATGTCGGACAATTTGTCGTCGGTTCTAATCCAAATAGTACCACTGCTGTATTGCGTAACTCTACCGTTAGAGGTGGCAGCGGTTCATCCATTAAGGTTGAAGGTTCCGATGACTCGATGATTGAATCTTACGCCGGAGCGCTGTCGATTGCGAAGGGAACAGGTGCTTCAGCGATAGGTGGTGCGATAGCAGATAATAATATTCAGACGACTGCCAAGGGGGCTATTACAGGGTCTACTATTTCTGATAGTGACTCAGTGGACGTGACAGGACTTAACAAAGCCAAAATAAAATCGGCTTCTATTGCTGGAGCCGCAAGCAGTAGCTCCGCAGCTGGAGGTTCAGCGTCTTCGAATCGGACAGAAAATAAAACCTATGGTGAAATTACCAATTCAGATATTGGTTCAGTTGTAGATCCAAATGGTGATGCATCAACAACTGCTGTGAACGTCAAGGCAACTAATGAATCGAATATTATGGCACTTTCTGGTAGCGCTGCAGTTTCGTTTAGTACTGCGGCGGTCGGAATTGGAATTTCGACAAATATAATTGACGATACTACAACAGCTCATGTAACGGGTAGAAAAGATAGCGGTTATTACGTAAAAGATTTGCAAGTGGCGGCAGCGTCTGACGCAACTATAAAAGCACTTGCTATTGGTGCGGCTGGGGGTTCCGCTAGTGCCAGTGCTGGCAGTGTTGGCGTGAGTTTCATCAGTAGTACTACCAGTGCCTATATTGATGATGGGGCATTTGTGATGGCTCAAAATAATGTTGGTGTAACGGCTGAAAGTGATGATGATATTACTGTTATTTCTGGTAGCGTTGGGGTTGGTATGTCTGCTACTGGGGTGGGTGTCGGCGTTAATGTTCTTTCCATTACCAGCAACACCAAAGCCTATATATCCGGTGCTAACACCATTGTGACTGGCTTGGCTAAGCACGCTGAAATGAATGTTTATAACGGCGAACTGACGGCAGGTGTTAATTTAGAAAATCAAGTAGATATGGTTAACTTTGTATCTTTAGACCTAAAGGGTAACAAAGCGACCGAGTCTGTCAGAGGTGTTGCGGTAAACGCCTCCTCTAGTCAACAAATAGAAAATGTTGTTGGAACAGTTGGTGCGGGCACTCTAAATGGCGGGAGTCTAGCCATAAGTGTTAATAGCATTGGTGGTATAACGCAAGCTTATGTGTTGGGTTCAACAATTAATGATAATAATGACGCAGACGCACACGACGCGCAACAGGTATCGGTTACCGCAAGCAACATTGCTTACGATAATAGCTTTACTGTCGGGTTAGCCATTGGGGCGAATGCCGGTGGTGTGGGTCTTGATACCCATCTAATGAAACGTGAGACCAGTGCCAAAGTGACAGATAGCGACGTTCACGCTGTAAAGACAGTCACTGTTAAAGCGGAGTCAACGCAAGGTATTTCATCGTTAGCTGCAGGTGGTGCTGCGGGCGGAAACTCAGGCGCAGGAACTTTATCGTTTGCACGATTTGAAAACACTACTGAGGCGCTTGTTGATAATACAGATATAACTGCTTCTGGTTTAGAGATTAAAGCTAAAAACACCAATGACATGTTCGTAAAGGCAGGTGCTGTTTCTATTGGTGCCGGAAATGCCGGTGGCGGCGCCTTTGCCGTAGGGTGGAGTGACTCTACGACCAAGGCTACGTTGTCGAATAGCAATGTTATGGTGAGTGGCGCAGTAAACGTTGACGCGATTAATGAAACTGATATCAATCATATCGTAGTCAGTGGTGCTGGTGGCGGTTTTAACAGCGTGGCGGGTATGGTTGATGTGAATGCGGTCACCGATAAAACCGAAGCAACCATTATAGAATCGACGATTGGAGAAGAGGATACTGATGGCATTAAAGCCACAGAGGTTCATGTTGCAGCAAGCCACGTACTAAACGTTGATAGTAAAGCCGGTGCATTAGGCGGCGGAATTAGTGGCGGTGGCATGGGTGCGGGAGCAAGTGTCAATATTATTAAAGCCAATACAGTGGCGACCGTGGAGGGCAGCACCATTCATGCCAGTGACCACATGGATGTGACTGCCACCAGTATCAAGCATGTTGATGCAACGGCATTAACTGCGGGTATTGGTGGTTCGGTTGGCATTGGTGGTGCGGTGGTTGTCACCTCGGTGGGAGATGATGTCGGTGGCGATACGGCTTCAGAAGTAGATGGTTCTCTTACAGCAGCTGATGTGTTCACCCGTAGTAATACAACTGCAAATGTGGATGGTATTGGTTTAAATGATGAGCAAAAAGTTGCGCTGGAAGATACGGCTAAAAGCACCGCGGGTGTAACGGGCAATGCGGGTGGTTATACGTTTAAAACCGCCGCTGAGATCAAAGCTACGAATACTATAAATTCAACTATAAATTCAGGCAGTTTAGATGTTATTGCAATCGATAAAACCGACACAAAAACCTTAGTAGGTGGCTTAGGTGTCAGCTTAGGTGGTGGTGTTGGTGGTTCTCTTGCAGTCACAAACGTTAAAGCAAATGTTGCAGCGAATGTATCAGATACTGCACTAACTACCAATGGCCATGTTAACGTCACAGCCACTGCAGATAATGATACGGGTAAAACGATTGAAGTTTTAGCGCTTGCTGGTGCAGCAGGCGCGGTCAGCTTTGGTGCGGCGGTAAGTTTTGTGGATATCCATAACAACGTTGATGCAAATTTGTCGAGTGGCGCAACTGCAGGTACAGGAACCGTAACCGTTAGTGCAGAAGATAATACTGATATTAAATCGGATGCGAAAGGCGCAGCTGTAGGCGCTGGCGCAGCAGGCGCTGTCTCTTCAAAAGCCTCGAAAAATAGCATAATCTATGCTGCTGTGGGAGGGGAAATTACAGCTGCGGCCACTAATATTAGTGCCTCAAACAGTGGCTTTATCTACTCATTAGGTCAAAGTGCGACGGCTGGATTAGGTATCGGAATAAGCGGTGCCTTCGTGGAGGCCTCCGATGATTCAACCATTACTGCGCTGACCGCAAGTGATACAACTTTTAACTTGGGTGGCGCACTGAATGTGACTGCTGAGAGTACGCCGCAAACCGAAGCAGAAGCCGATGGTGTAGCGGTTTCTGCTGGTCTGGCGATTGGCAGATCGCTTGCAAATGCTTCAATTAATACCACTATTAATGCAACTCTTGGTTCAACTAATACTGTGACTGCAGGGGGTTTTAACCTGACAGCGCAACAATTACTTAGTGGCACAAAGGATAGTGCGAAATCAACTGCATGGGCCGCTTCGGGTGGTCTACTAATGGGAGTGGGAGGAAGTGCAACGACATCTGATGCAGATGCAGTAGTGAATGTCAAAAGTCATGTGAGCGAAGATAGTACGCTTAATTTAGGTGACAGTGGAACCGCCACCGTTACTGCGAGTGTCAATAGTCAACAAAGCTCTAAAGCCAGTGGGATTAATGGTGGTTTTGTGGCAGCAGGGTTTAACGATGCGACAGCTACCTCTAACAACAGAATTTATGCATCTCTAGGAGAAAACGTCAATGTCATCGCTGATACTTTAGATATTAATTCTGGTGGGTCAGATAATAACTTTTCAGAAGCGTTTGCGGGCTCTGGTGGTGTGTTAGCGGGTTCAGCTTCTAACGGTGAAACAATCTCTAACAGTGACACAAGGGCCTACATTGGAAGCAGTACTTCAGGACGTTCTATTGAAGTCAATAATTTTGTATTGACCGCTGATCATACTGCGGAGTTTAACAGTAAGGTAGACAGTACCAATGCTTCTAAGGTCGGAGCAAGTGGTGCTTTTGCCAATAATTCCAATGAGGCCATTGTGAGGGTTGGTCTAGGCGATGGTGTGAATGTCACAGCTGATGATTTCGATATAAACGCTTACAACCGTACTCGTAAAATTTTAGATAATGATTTTAATGTCGTGTCAGGATCCGGTGGTTTGTTTGATGCCGCAGCTACACACACTGAATCGAATGTCAGTAATGATACTGACGTGGACATTGGCAAGAACGTGGCTATTACAATTAAATCTACCGATGCCGGCGTAGAAAACTTATCAATTAAAGCGATGAACGATGTTGAACTATACGATTCGGCCAAACTGGATTCAGGGGGTGTCATTGCGCTCGCTAAAGCTGAAGCCTTTGTTTATAACGATCAAAATGATGCGGATATCGCTCTGGGTGAAGGCACTGTTTTAACCAGTAACAAAAACATTATTCTAGAAAGCTTAACCACGGCTATTGCCGACAGTGAAGTGAACTCAAAAACATACGGTTTAGCCGGCGCTGCAGGAGGCCACTCTATCAGCCGTATTGATACTAGTAATAACATTCGCTTGAATGGTGCGCGCCTGGAAGCCGATGAAGACGTTATTTTGCGTGCAGGGCATAACAATAATCTAAACGCCAATGCTAACACTCGCATCTACAACAGAACCTTAATTCCTGCTGTAACAAACCCAGATGCCGACAGTATTATTACTCAAAATAATAAAATCATAGTGAACGCTTATGTTCCAAAAGTGGGTGCTACCGGCCAAACATCAAAAGATCAAATAGGTCGTGCTGCGATTGCCACAGTGAAAGATATTTATTTACAAGCGGGTGAAGGGGTTCACACAGCGCTTGGTTATGGTACCGGCACCGATTTGTACCGTGAAATTGCAGCTGGCGCGGCGAGTTTGATAGGTATCGCGGTTAGTACCCAAGCCAAAGGCGGTTCAGACTCGGATATCTCGGTGTCAGGCACTGAGGTGGAAGGTACTTTATTTGCTGGAACGAATTTCCACCAGATTTTGGAAATTGCAGAGGACGGCGGTATCGTCCAACAATCTGAAGGTATGGCGAAACCGACCTATCGTTACGAAGTGAATCTAGCGCGAGATATAGATACTCGAATTAATAAATTGCAGGATTTAGTCGATGAGTATAAAGACGATAATCCAGATATCGCGAATGGGTTTCAAGCCGATATTACTATTTTAGAAGCCAAACGCTCTCGATTAGGTGTAGGCGCTGAAGCAACCTTTATGGATATTGCCCCAGCGGTTGCTAACACTGGTTATATTTATGCGACCGGTGATTTTTTAATCGGTACGGGTGAACTATTAGCGCCGGGGCATGCAAAAATTGAGATTATTAATCACTCGAATGGGTTTGTCTCAATTGGTAAATATGACGGTGTGGACGATACCTTATTCATTCCAGACAACCTAGGTGTTATCACGCTGAATGGAGTTCGAGTCAGCAATACAGATGAAATTGATGCCATTAACCAGTATGGTGAAAAAGCAGGTTTTACTAAGATTTTGGATCGTAAGACTTCCGACGAACCGGTCATCAGTATTACAAACACGTATGAAGACCAAGCCTTCAATCCCGAAGTGCATATTGATGGTGATATCACCAATATTCGCGGTTTAGTTCAAATTGACAGTGTCGGTAGTGTCCAGGTCAGTTCAAATATTCTCGCTAAAACGATTGTCATTAATACCAAAGGCGATTTCATCAAAACCTTTAGCACAGGATTTACCCATCAGGGGGGGGATCCAACGTTGAACGTGCCAGTAAATGGAAATACTCATGATACACTGGATGCTTATTACGAAGACGTAGCTAAAGATAAGTATCCGAATAGCGACTCAGGGCCACAGTCTGGAACGACGACAAAAAGTTGGAGTGTGGATGATGTAAGCACGCCAGCGCCATCATCTACGATTGCTGGTCAGAATGTGTTTATCAGTGGCGAAAAACTCAATATTAATGGTCTGATTCAAAGTGGTTTGCCGAGTTTTAATGTCGATATCACCCAAGCCTTGGCCGACGAGGCAGTCGCTGAAAATGGTGAGTGGATTCCTGTCAGCATCCGTGAAAACGGCGAGTTAGTTGCTGGTATATTCAGCCCCAAAATTCGCTGGAATGACGGTAAAATTGAACTGCAAAGTCTTGCTATAGGCGGTGGTTATATGCAACTTTATGGTGATATTTTTAGTACTGGCAACGGCCGTCTGAAAGTGTTGGATGGTTATGGCCACATCGAGATTAATAATACCTCTAACCAGAATTTAACAGTTAATCGCTTGGACACGGGAGCGGGTATTGAGGGAATGATTAAAATCACCGATACCAGTACCAAAAACTCAGATGCTAAGCCACTTACTACCATCATAACGCTCGATAATGATATCGTGAAGTACGCTTATGAAAATACTAATTCTGATGCACTTTCTCCTACAGGTATCTCTTCTGGAGCTTCGCGTACAGGTGTTTATAACCCTCGAGCGGACCGACGTATAGAATGGTTAAATGCCGATATTCAAGATAATGATTTATGGTCTACTTATAAAAAGTCTTGCCTTGCGGGCTGTGGTTGGGGTGTCGGAGATTGGCTGTCTAAGGACCCAGGTAAAAAAACAGGAGGTTCACAAGTTATTACTGAGATTAAACGTCCAAGTGGTGAATTGTTAGTTGACTATAACTATGACGGTGCTCCGACACTACGTCCGGACTATAAACTTGATTACACCAAAGTGATTTCAAAAGTGGATCATACGGGCGAAATAACGGCTGATTATTGGAGCTGGGGCACCCAGTACATTAAATCTAAAAAAACATGGATATGGAAAGAGAGTAATTATTACCTACACAGCTTAAATGCCTCTAAAGGCATTGAGATCGAATTTACAGGGTCCAATGAAGGTCTGTTGACGGTTAACAACGGTTCTAAAGCGCTTCATTTACAAGGAGCCGTGCGTAACTTAACCGGCACAACCACATTGACTGCATCGAATATCAGTTCCGCAGATACGGTGATTATTAATGCTAAAAATCTGAATATGACCGCCAATGTGGGTAATATTGGCGCGGCTTCTCTTGCAAATGTTGACTCAACTTATTTAAAAGTGAATTTGCAAACAGGCGGTCGGTTAAATGCTTACGCAAAAGGTTCTGCTGCAATTTGGGAGCAAGATGGTCAACTGGCCATTGAACGTGCTGAAGTGGGCGGCATCATTAATCTTAAAGCAGATGGCGATTTATTGAATGCTGCAATGGGTGTCGCTGTTTCGGGTAGCAATATTCGTTTAACTTCGGAGAATGGTTCAATCGGTACAGATACAATCAACACCCCTATACACATGTTGGTGGATATCACATCTGCAACCGGAAATTTGGCGGCGTCGGCGGCTAATAATATCGCGATTACCGAAAACGAGGGTGATTTACGTCTTGATACGGTCACAACACTGGCAGGAGATGTCACACTAACTGCGAGATCGGGCAGTATTATCGATGGCGAGAGTGAATATAGCTCTGATTTGGAAACAGTAGCTGAGTTAGAAGCGGTGGCAGACCGTGCTGGCTTGTTCGGTGATAAAGCGCAGGAAAGTCAAGAGAATTCAGTCAATGGCTATAATCAAGCGAAAGAGCGAGATTATGCAACCTACTGGCAAATGCGTAACCTTACCAAAACAGAGAGTGAAGGTTATGCAGCTGACGCCTATGATGTAGATTACGTTTTCGGGTTTGAACAGGCACAAGTAACTGAACTCAAGGGTCTTGGTTGGACAGATTTGCAAATCGATGCTGATCAGGTAAGGCAAACGGCCTTATACCATGACGCACATACAAATTTTGGCGCACAATCTTACAACAGTGAATTCACTTATTCGGGATCTCGTAAGGATGCCAACGACCAGGACGTTGCCTTTAGTGCCACTGAAAATCTTGCAGTAGAGCAAGAATATAATAGCTATTGGCAATTGCGTAAGGTGCGTAAGGGTGGCAGTGATACTTATTCTGCGGATGATTATGTAGGCACGTACCAATTTATGTTTACGGATGCCCAGAAGACTGATCTTAAAACTAATAATGGTTGGTCGGATGAGCAGGTTGCCCAGCATGAAGGTTCAAAAACGTCTTTATATCACGAAGTGTATACCGAATTTAATGATGACCCATTTAATAGCAATTTCTACTATGATGTTGCAATAGATGATAAGGCTGCCTATGACCTCCTAATCGATGGTACTTGGACGATAGGCCAAGCCACTAACCTGGTTTCTGCTGGCATTTTCAAGGACACGGCTGATACCGAAGTGTTGATTGAAAATGACAATATTGTTGGTCATAACATTAGCTTAATGGCCACGGGCGGGATTGGCATTGAAAACGAAGTGAAAAAGATTAGTTATGCTGACCCTTCTAGTTGGAGTGCCGATGAAAGGTTAGCGTTAGTGGCAGCAGATAGAAATGATGTAGTTACTGACAATACCGACAAGGTATTCACCATCCGAGTCAAAGATGATATCGATATTTCATTGCAAAACTCAGGTCAGTTAACAGCGCAAGCCGGATCTGATATTTATATTGGTTCAGAAGTGGATATTCGAGTGCAAAAAGTGGTTGCAGAAAGCACTAGTGACGTGCGTATTAAAACTGGGGCGGCTTTATTGAATGCCGCAGCAGAGTCAGATGCGGCCATTACAGGTGGGAATGTCACGGTCGAGGCGGGGGGAGCCGATTTAGGTTCGGATGATACGCCATTTATTCTGAATGCAGTGGGCAGTCTAACGGCTCGTGCGGATGGTAACTTGTTCGTGAACAATACCACTGGTGATATGCGCATCGAGCAGGTTTATGCGACGGATTTAGTCAAGCTGAATTCAGTCGGTGCGATTATAGAAAATCCTAACAACTATAATTTCAACACTGATATCCAAGGGACATATATTGATTTAGTCGCCGCG
>CAWVZP010000053.1:0-15485 GCA_963934675.1 uncultured Gammaproteobacteria bacterium
TACATCTGATACTCGGCAGCGGTGTCAATTAGGGCCCAGCGCATAACTATCGAGCACTTGCTTTAAACCATGTGCACCGAAGACACCAATCAAAACGGCACACATGGCGAAATTAGCACCGGCAATCAATATCCATTGCAAGTTTTTCTAACCTGCATGGCCGTGGATCTAAATCAATATTTTAATTGAGATAAATTCAGGCCATCAATTAAACTTTGGCTCGTCGTCGCCCACGCTTACGATCATTATGTCCATCGCCTTCTGCTTTCGCTTTCAGTGGAGGAAGCGTTAAGACTTTTGACAACTCCAGATAAGGATCGGTTTTATGTGGCAAAGCCATCGCCTCAATAAAGTATTCCTGAAATTTCGGTTCGAGGGCCGTCTCGATTTTTTCTACTTTGGGGAGAATTTCACCAATTTCGAGTCGTGAGGGGAAATTCAACAGGGCAATTCGAGCACCGGTACCTGCGGCATTGCCGACCGAGCCGACCTTGTCTAGCTGACAATCGGGAATTAGGCCGAGAACCATGGCGTATTTGACGTCAATGTGACTTCCAAAGGCACCGGCTAGACCAATTTTGTCGACTTTACTAATACCCATATAGTCGAGCAATAATCGAATCCCTGCGTGTAATGCCGCCTTGGCTAATTGAATCGCACGGATGTCGGTTTGAGTAATGCGCAATGTTTTATCGCCGTCGTGTAGCACGTATGAGTAGGTTCGTCCGTCAAGTACCACTCGGCTATTGTCCTTGCCGTCAACGAGACCAATAACACCGTCCTGATCGATAATGCCTGCAAGATACATCTCAGCCACCACTTCGATAATGCCTGACCCACAAACGCCGCTAACCCCTACTTTGGCACTTTTTTCTGCAAACTCGGGATCGTCTGACCAAACGTCACAACCAATAACTCGGAACCGCGGCTCTAGTGTTTCGGGATTGATGCGCACACGCTCGATGGCACCTGGTGCGGCGCGTTGTCCGGCAGTGATTTGTGCCCCTTCAAACGCTGGGCCTGTTGGGCTTGATGCGGCGAGCATTCGATTTCGGTTAGCCAGTACAATTTCGGCATTGGTGCCAACATCTACCAGTAACACGTATTCTTCTGAAAGATCGGGCCGCTCAGACAAGATAACACCCGCGGTATCTGCGCCAATATGACCAGCAATACAGGGCAAGATACAAACGCGGGCTTCGGGGTGCAAATGGAGGTCGATATCTGATGCGCGAATAACCGTGGTTTGATCGGTTGCCAGTGTAAAAGGTGCTGTACCTAATGGAGTCGGGTCGATTCCGAGGAACAGGTGATGCATGATTGGGTTGGCAACAACGACTAAATCAAGAATTTCATCGACTTGAATTCCGGCCGATTTCGCTGCTCGGCTTGCCAACTGATTGAAGGCTTCGCGCACAACCTTGGTCATTGCCAAGTCACCACCTTCATTCATCATGACGTAGGACACGCGACTCATCAAGTCTTCACCAAACCGAATTTGTGGGTTCATGGCAGCGGCGGTGGCGATAACCTCACCCGTGTTCATATCACAGAGTTGGGCGGCGATAGTGGTTGAGCCAAGATCGATGGCGAGACCATAGACTACCTTTTTCTCACCTGGCCATATGCCGATTATTTGCTGATGTTGGTATACCGCAGCAGTAACCCGACGGTCGGCTTTATCGAGTGATTTTTGCAGGATTCTTAACTGTGAAAGTTCGCAATCCATTATCGGCAATTCAAAATCATTCGCTAAAGCCTGTTGCAAACGTCGCTTGTCGGAAATTGGCGCATGCATATCCGGCTCAGGCAAAGTGACGGTATAAAGTTGTAGCGCTGGTTGCACCTGAATATCGTAAGCGGTAACGTCCTTCGTGATGTGCTGCTTGTGTTGCTGGCTTTCTTCTGGAACATCGACCACTATATCGCCAAGAATTCGTGCGTTACAGCCCAGTCGCTTTCCATCTTTCAGACGATTTTTGCTTTGCAGATAATGTTCGGTTTCAGTGAGTGAGGAAAGATGCTCGGCACGCGAAATAATACCGTGCTTGGAAAATTCGCCTTCCTGCGGCAATACCTGACAGCGACGACATTTGCCTTGACCGCCGCAAATTGAATCGAGGTCAACACCCAGACGTTGCGCAGCTTGTAAAACAGTTGTGCCCGTCTGTACCTGCCCACGCAAGCCAGAAGGCATGAATAATACGCTTACTTCTTCTTCACTCATGCTTTGCTACCTTTTATGTTTTATCTTTTAACCGCGACCCCTTCGACCACGGCGGCCAGAGCCACGAACGACCGCACCTTCGGCTGGCGGCTCACGAAATTTCTTAATCCAGCGCGAACAATCTGGATCTTTGCCCATCATTACGTCGGCTCCAAGGCTTGCGCTAATAACTTCGGCGTGCAGTGGGTTAGTAATTGCTGATGTCATACCAGCCTGAATCGCCATACTGATGAATGCACCATTGAAGCCATTACGATTAGGTAAGCCAAAACTGACGTTTGATGCGCCACAGGTGGTGTTTACTTTTAGTTCGGTGCGCAAGCGATGAATTAGCTTTAAGACTTCGCGTCCAGCAGTATTGATAGCACCAATTGGCATCACCAATGGATCAACAATAACGTCACAGGCAGGGATACCGTAATCAGAAGCACGCTCTACAATTTTCTTGGCGATTTTATACCGCTCGTTGATGTCTTCTGAAATACCTGTTTCATCATTTGAAATAGCAACAACTGCAGCACCGTATTTTTTAATGAGTGGCAGTACGCGATCAAGACTTTCATCTTCACCAGTGACCGAGTTAACCAAAGCTTTGCCTTTATAAACCGATAGTCCAGCCTCGAGTGCATCAATAATCGACGAATCGATACTTAACGGTACATCAGTCAAACTCTGAACTAGCTGGATGGATTCTGCAAGAATGCGCGGTTCATCAGCTAGTGGGATACCGGCATTAACGTCAAGCATGTGCGCACCAGCTGCAACCTGAGCCAAGGTATCCGACTCAACCCGGCTGTAATCACCCATTTTCATTTCTTCAGCCATGATTTTACGGCCAGTTGGGTTGATTCGCTCGCCAATAATAACGAATGGGCGGTCGAATCCGATAACTAATTCTCGGGTGGCTGAGCTAAGGACCGTCTCGGTCATTGGGTATACCTCTAAAAGTGATAATTTCTAAATTATAAAAGCTAACTAACTAATATGTATTTGCGCCAGCCTGACAACAAGCTAGGCCGTTTTTTCCTGTACTTCTTTTTCCTGCACTTCACAACCCGGATACCAGGGCTTACGATCACCCAACACACCTGATTGTTGAATAATATCGGCAACGGCTTCTTCCTGTCGGTAGGCCATGATATGGACACCACTAACACCTTTAATTTCTCGTAATTGCTGAATCAGTTCAATGCATATTTTTTGGCCTTCGAGCTTTTGATTTTCTGCCCCCGCAAGCCGATCAATAATGGCATCGGGTATATCAATGCCCGGTACGTTAGTTCTTATCCAGTTGGCTGTTCTGGCGGATGCCAATGGCCCAACACCGGGTAAAATGAAACATTTCTCGATCAAACCTAAGTCTCGTGATTTTGCCATAAAGCTTTTAAACTGAGCAATATCGTAAATATATTGGGTTTGCACAAAGTCCGCACCGGCTGCGATTTTCTTGGCCAGACGATCAGGACGATAATGAATAGGCGGGGCTGTCGGATTAGAGGCAGCGCCAAGGAAAACCTGAGGTGCAGAGGTTATTTTACGTCCACTCAGAAATGTTGATTTATCACGCATAACTCGAATAGTTTCCAACAGTGACATGCTGTCTAAATCGAAAACTGGCTTCGCTTCTGGGTGATCACCTACTTGAACGCCATCACCACTGAGGCAGAGCATATTGCTAACACCCATAGCAGCAGCGCCGAGCACGTCACCCTGAATTGCGATTCTGTTTTTATCGCGACAGGATATTTGCATAATGGGCGAATAGCCCACTTTCGTCAGTATTGCGCACATAGCGACACTCGACATATGACAGTGTGCACCCGAACCATCCGTTGCATTCATGCCATCAACGAATCCATCAAACACGCTTGCGCGGTCAAAAACGTCAGTTGCCAGGGCGGAGTCTGGTGGCGCTAGCTCGGCAGTGACTGCAAAGTGCCCTGCTCTTAATACTCGCTCGAAGCGCCCATGCGATAAATGGCCTTCTTTTTTCAGTAGTGGATTTCCGGGATGATTGTCGTCAACAGCAATCATGATTGGACCTCATTAGTCTGATCATGCAGGGCTTTTGCTGCGGCACTTTTGCGGGCGACACTTAGCCAGGATGAGCTGCCCTTCAGGCTAAAGTCGACCGCAACCTGAACCTGACGAATAGCATTTGAATCTTGCATTAATGAGCTGCCGCGCCAACCTTCAACCCAAACGCAGCGCATGTCGGGTTTCACTTCGCAATAACCATCGAGACGCACTCCGCCACAGGGACCATTACGTATGTTTTTGGGACAATTCATTGGGCAGGACATGCCAGTCGAACTGAGGGCGCATTGGCCGCACATCTGGCAATCAAACAGGAAGCCTTTAACCGCCTTTTCAAAAATTCGTGCTGGTTTTTCCAAACGCTCATATCCAATGGCATTGAATAAAGGGTGGAGCTTAATTAACACGGATTCAAACAGGTCGTAAAATTTTCCCAGCTTTTTGGAATGGGTCACGGACCATTGACGTACTGAGTACACTATTTCATCTCCAACTACAAAACCAGCCTGCGCTGGTCTTTACCACCCACAGGACTTAATTGATTAAGAACAGCCACCGAATATTGCTGTTCAATATGTTCTACTAGCAATCGTCCCTGTTCATTGATGTCACCCGAGAAAGGCTGCTCAACATCATGCCAAGGATCAAACCAGACATCTTCTTGATGCTTTTTCAAGCGATAAGCTGCTCTCTCTATTGCCTGTGCGAATTTTGGTGATAGTCGCAAACGCGTACTGTCCCGAGTATTACGAATCACTACCTGACCGGGAATGTCCCGCCAAAAAACTATTTTAAGCTTAGCCATTCTTTGACTTAGACAATTTGAACTTAACGTCTCTATCGTTAACCATTTTGAACTATCCTTTCTGATCCAGAGCGCATGGCTTTTTGCATCGCCGCATCTAGTGCCGGCACCATTTCCCCAGTGCTCGTAAAAATCCGCTCGAATCTTAAGCCAAGCTGCTTTGCGGCTTGCCTAGCTGTTTCAGTCAGTTGAACCGAATCTGTTTGCGCCAAGTACACCAGTCGGGTGTAGTTACCGAAATACATTGGCAATAATTCTGGATGCTTATCTATCCCTAGAGTGCCAATAACCAGGCGCTGGAAATGTTGCGCTAAAAAGTCAGTCAGATAGAATGTTCCAGGCTCTTCATCCTGCAATTTAGCGTAAGTTTCTTCGCCCGCTAAAAAGTCGTAGCAATGGGCACCTGGCAAACGGCTTACTCCGCGCTGTTCCAGCACCTTGTCCAATTCACCACTGGTGCCACAATCTCCATAGGCTACGAAGATATGATCATAAGCACCACGTGCCTGGTCAATCTTATCAGCCACGGCTTGGGGGATCTTTTCGGGAGTGACGTGAAGATCAGCGGTAATGCTTTGCAGGTTCATCTGCGACCACTGACCTAATTTTTTAATGTCATTAACCTCACGTGCAACAGCGGCGCAGGTTATTACCAGGATTGAGGCAGTTTTATCCATTTCAATTTGGCATCCGAATCCATTAACACTAACTTAGCGTGCTCTGAACTCTGCAACTAGTTGTTTGGCTGTTTCAGAAGCAACCGCGGCATCACGACAATAAGCATCAGCACCGACGGCATCGCCAAATTCTTGATTTAACGGCGCACCGCCAACCAGAATAATATAGTCGTCACGAATGCCTTTTTCTTTCATCGTATCAATCACAACTTTCATGTAAGGCATAGTCGTTGTCAAAAGGGCCGACATGCCAAGAATTTCAGGCTTATGCTCTTCGAGGGCTTCGAGGTATTTATCGACTGGGCAATTGATACCAAGATCGATAACTTCAAAGCCAGCGCCTTCCATCATCATGCAAACCAAATTTTTGCCAATATCGTGGATATCGCCTTTAACAGTACCGATAACCATTTTACCGGCGGTTGGCTCATCAGATTCAGATAAAAGTGGTTTCAGAATAGCCATGCCTGCTTTCATTGCGTTAGCCGACATCAACACTTCGGGCACAAACAAAATGCCATCACGGAAATCGATACCAACAATGGTCATACCGGCCACTAATGCTTCCGTTAAGACTTTATTAGGTCCCCAGCCACGCGCTAAAAGGATATCGGTGCCTTCGGCGATTTCTTCTTTTAATCCGTTGTAAAGATCATCGTGCATTTGCTCGACAAGCTCATCATCGGGTAAAGTTGAAAGATCTAGATCGTCTTCGTAGTCATCATCTATATCGGTCATGCAAAAACTCCAGCAAGCAAAATTTCTTTAGGTGAGATCATACTAGACACTACGCTTTGATTAATCCTACATCTTCGCGACTACAGATTACCGAAACGCGACACAATGCATTGTTGCTCTTACTGGCATCCGAGCTGGCTTTCACTGACTTTGCGGAAGTCAAATACGGCGGTTATTTTTCGTTTATCTTGGACTATCCTGAATGGACTTGAGGGCAGTAAGCAGTAGGCGTAAAAAACCTCCTTAGTTCTGTCGCTGTGGGCGCTTATGTCGATGAGCTTTATAAGGACTGGATCGATACTCAAAAAGGCGAGGACATTGACCAACACCTAAAGTCGAGCGAAAACATTAAGTTGAGTGAAGACCCCGCTTGCAAAGGCCTAGACCAGAGCGCTTGCGCAGTCCAGAGGTATTGAGCTTTCACTCCAGTCATTAGTGGTTGTTTGCCCTAATTCGCTTAAACTTGAGTTTTGACTCTGTTGCAGACATTGAATACCACAATCAAATATCAAATGAATCGACATCAATCACCCATTTTACTGTTGATGTATTCTTCACCGATTGCAATGTCGGCATTGTCTCGCGCAATGCGGCTCGAAGCTTAACCGTATCCTGACTGAACAGGCATAGTTGCGCCCGGTATCGCCCAATTCGGCGCGTCATTAATGCAGGAATAGGCCCAATACAGTTGAGATGCTTAAGTTGAACACTGGTTTGTAGCACTTGCTTTATCTCTGCAAGCTTTTCCATGGCCTCACTTAAGGTCATTGCATCTGCTCGAAACATAACCACACGGGCATAGGGCGGAAAACCAATCATCTTGCGTCCTTGTAATAGGTTCAACGCGATATCACGGTAGTTTTGAGTGACGAGTAACTGCATCATCGAGTGTTCGGTATAAGCGGTTTGTAACAGAGCTTCACCTTTGACCTCTCCCCTGCCTGATCGACCTGACACCTGAAACACCATTTGTACCAGCTGCTCACTTGCGCGGTACGACGCACTAAACAATGCCTGATCTGCATCAAGCATTGCGCTTAAGGTGATTGCGGGGTAATCATGTCCCTTCGCAATCATTTGAGTACCAATAATAATGCAAGGTTCACCACTTTGAATTTGCGCCAGTCGTTTCGCAAATTCTTCACGTGACGCGATTGTGTCTCGGTCTATGCGAATGATAGGCGTATCTGGGTATCGCCACTTAATGCCCTGCTCTAGTTGCTCGGTGCCAATACCATAATGCTTGATATCTGCATGCTGACATTTTGGGCAAGTCAGTGGCATCGTTTGACGATGACCACAATGGTGGCATAACAAAGTATTGATACGATGGTGCAGGGTAAGTTTTGAATCACAATGGTTACAGTTGGCTTGCCACTCACACTCGTGGCACATCACGACAGGCGCAAATCCGCGGCGGTTTAAAAATAGTAATACCTGCCCCTTCCGTTCTAAATGCCAATCTATCTTCTTTAATAAATAAGGCGAACAGCCGGACACCAGCGTCACATTGCTGGTGTCAACTAACTCAATTTTAGGCGGTGCATGCCAAGTTGGACGCTGGGATAACTGATAGTAAAAATAATGTTCACGATCGCAATTATGCAAGCTCTCGAGCGAAGGCGTTGCGGTGCCAAGTACAATTGGGATATCGAGCATTTGCGCTCGTTTGATCGCAACATCACGGGCGTGATAACGAATACCATCGACCTGTTTATAAGAACTATCGTGCTCCTCATCAATAATGATTAAACCCAAACGGTCACTCTGAGAAAATAAACTGGAGCGAGTACCAAGCATAATGTTGACATCACCAGCTCTAAACTTATGCCAGGCCAGATAGCGCTGACGATTGGTAAGACCCGAATGAGAAGTGGCGAATTGCTCGCCAAAGCGCCGACGTACCCGCTCGACCAGTTGTGAAGTCAAACCAATTTCTGGCACCAAGTAAATAATCTGTTTGCGCTGTGCTAGTTGCCATTGGATCAGATGAAAATAGACCTCAGTCTTACCGCTGCCGGTAATACCGTCGAGTAGGTGGACTGAAAAGACATCTAGCCTGGTTTTGAGTTGTGCTAGTACCTGCAACTGATCAGCACTCGATTGCAGTGGCGGCTCTAATGTTGCGCCACTGCTTTCTGGTGTCGAGTAATCCCAGCGAATGACCTGTTTGAGCTCTAAGGCTTTAATCAGGTTCACCCAACCACTATTAACGGATTTCAATTGCGCGGCATTCAAGCCACTGGTTGATTGCTCGATCGCCAACAGTATTTCGAACTGTTTGGGTGACCGCCGCCGAATGTCATCGTACAAATTTGCATCAATCGTTTGCGCATGCCAGAACTTGACTCGATCAGGCTTTTCACTTTTACCGCTACGCAGATGTGTAGGAAGGCATTGGAAAATGACTTCACCGAGCGGCTGCAGGTAATAGCTTGCCATCCAACGCGCCAGCGCCATCATGTGTTCAGATAAAACGGGTGTGTCATCCAGGCATTCGAGCACTTGCTTAGTTTTCTCACGAGAGACAGATGAATCATCTATCGAGTTCAAAAACAGACCTGTTTTTTTGCCACTACCGAAAGGTAGAAGGAAACGTTTTCCAACATGAGTGGCATCACCACCGGAAGAGCTATTACTAATTTCACCCGTGCCAACTGAGTCAATGGGCTCAATTGCATAATCGAAAACACGATACAGCGGTAGCGCGATTGCAAAGGAGGCAAAATGACTTGAGGGTTTATCCGGCAATTTTTAAGATCCAAAGATTAAGGATGGAGGATGCACGGCCATGATACTTTATCCACTAGCCACTGAAATAGATTTTGTTAATGATTTGATTTAAATGCCGCCAAAATATTGGGCTCAGATAGCACGTTTTTTTAATCAAGCTTCTATCCTATATGCGCTAACTTATTAAGAAATCAGGATAAATTTTGTTATCCACATTTACTGTGGATAACTCTGTGGATGAAATGTAAATACAATGCCAGAAGCCGCATAAATACTCGCTTTTTGTTAAATTGCTCAAATAGTCACCATTTTATTATTTACCATATTTATCAATGACTTAAATTTTACCTTAGATTTACATAGCGCTACCAAAGAACAGAATAGGGGAAAAATCAATAGAGACTGCTGTCGGTGCATATCTTTTTATGTCAAGCCTTAATTTCGAGTAAATCGATATTTATTTTTCATTTAATTAGACATTTCTAGTTGTATTAATTTTAATGTTAGTGCTTAGACTCTCTATCGAAGTGACTTTTCTGAGCTAGCACATTAAACTGATCATTTTCTTTAGTTTAGTCATCAATGCCCACTAAAGCTTCGGTTGTTTTTAGTAAGCTGAAAGCTCACTATACTTTGATTAAAGTATTGGTAAGTCAATTCTTAATTGCAGTGATGCAAAAACTGATATTGCCGTATCTTTCGGTCAACGTCAGTCATGAAAGCTAATCATTGAATCAATACCCACTTATTCGGTCTACCACGCCTTTGAAATTCATTTTGTTAAAGTACAGAGCCCTCAGCTATGTTTAAGTCTTTTTTCCCCAATCCCAAGTTATTCTTTCTCTCGGTTGTGATTTACGCTGCGATTTGCAGCGCTATCTGGTATGGCTTTAATACTCAAATTGGTCTGTTTTTCGGCTTAGATCTATCTGATTCCACGCCCGTTATTGGTTTGGGTCATTTTGTTACTGATTCTTTCTTACTATTTTACGGCTACTATTTTGTCTGTACCGCTTTGTTTTCGGCATTCTGGTTTCGAATAGAAAGTCATCAGTGGCAATGGTGGTCGATTGTTGGTTCAGCATTTGTTTTATTCTCAACTTATTTTTCTGTACAGGTATCCGTCGCTGTCAATAACTGGCGTCGTCCTTTTTTTGACCTGGTTCAGAAAGCGTTAAAAACACCCGATGCTGAAGAAGTCATTCGACCCGATGAATTGGTCACATCATATTCCAGTGAACTACTTGACCTGATTATTATTTTTTCTGAGATCGCCTTTCTCGCGATCTTCCTGTTTGTTGTGACTCGTTTTTTCGTTAGCCACTTTATTTTTCGGTGGCGCAACGCAATGAACGATTACTACACGGCTCAATGGTCTCAAGTAAGGCATATCGAAGGCGCCTCGCAGCGTATTCAGGAAGACACTATGAGATTTGCCTCCATCATGGAAGGTTTGGGTGTATCAATAGTCGATGCGGTAATGACGCTATTTGCGTTTCTACCGGTGCTGTGGGCCTTATCCGAATATATTAACGAACTGCCTATTGTTGGTGTCATTCCTCATCCACTATTTGTAGCTGCTATTTTGTGGGCGATTTTTGGCACCGGGTTACTCGCGACTGTGGGAATAAAACTACCAGGGCTTGAATTCAAAAATCAACGCGTCGAAGCTGCTTTTCGAAAAGAACTGGTTTATGGTGAAGACGATTCAAATCGCGCACAACCACCGACACTCGTTGAGTTATTTGTAAAGGTTCGTAAAAATTACTTTCGTTTGTATTTCCACTATATGTATTTTAATGTCGCTCGAATGCTTTACTTACAAGCTGACAGTATCTTTGTTTATATCCTGCTTATACCTACGATTGCAGTAGGCGCTATTACATTTGGCGTACTGCAGCAGATTTTGACTGCCTTTGGACAAGTCAGTAACTCATTTCAATATCTGGTGAACTCATGGACAACCATTGTTGATCTACTCTCTGTTTATAAGCGACTCAGTTCTTTTGAAGCAGCAATAAAAAACGAGCCATTGCCAGAAATCGATCAACTATCTAAGCAATAGAGTTACCAGTAATGTGTTTAATACTATTGGCTATTGGGCAATTTGAAGAGTACCCGCTGATTGTTATCTCTAATCGCGATGAATTTTACGCCCGCCCGACTCAAGTCGCCCATTGGTGGGATGATTCACCCGACACATTTGGTGGTCGTGATCTACAGGCACAAGGCACCTGGATGGGAGTGAGCAGACAAGGTAGATTTGCTGCCGTAACTAACGTTCGTGAGCCCGGCAATAAACAGCTAGCAACACGGTCACGGGGGGATTTAACTCGAGAGTTTTTAGCTGGATCAGAGTCGGCACCACAGTTTTTGGCACGGATTGCCTCACAACATAACGCTTATGCTAGATTCAATTTACTCATTGGTGACAGCAACGAGCTTTGGTCTTACTCCAATTGCCAACCGGGCATGCGCAAACTTACGCCAGGGTTTTACGGTGTCAGCAACGGCTATTTTGACGAAGCCTGGCCCAAGTTGGCATCGGGTAAAGTAGCGTTCGAACAGGCACTCGTCAATAATATAGATGACGATGCCCTTATCGAAATTTTGAGTAGCGAACAACAAGCGCCTGATGAACAATTACCGATTACCGGTGTTCCATTAGAGTTGGAGCGGTTGTTATCGAGCCGATTTATAAAGTCCCCTGATTATGGAACCCGAGCCTCTAGCCTGGTAAAGTTTTCAAATAAAAATAGGGTTCGCTTTACTGAGCACAGCTTCAACCCTGAAACAGGTCAAAAATCACGTATTGATGAGACGTTTGCTATCAAGCCGAAGTTTCTGATAATAACTTAAGCATGCATAATTTAAAGCGCCATCAGACGTAACCAAATTACAAATATTGCCACGCAAGACGGCGGGGAAATAGAAAGTTTGCTTGGAGAAGGTTTGCCGGAAGGCGCTTCGCTTTTTCGGCCTGCGGAGTATCTGATTAAGGTTCGTCTTTAAAGCCAAATAAGTCATTGGAATTACGCAACAAAGTTTGCGCTAGTTCATTTTCAGACACATCTCGCAGTGAGGCAATTGTTGCTAGTTGTTCAATAATAAAAGCTGGCTCGTTTCGCTCGCCTCGGTGATTCGCTCCGGGTTGATCGGGCGCATCTGATTCTATTAGTAATGCAGAATCTGGTACTGAGGCGACTACCGAGCGTAGTTTTTTGGCTCGTTCAAAACCTACAGTGGCTCCTATGCCGAGCTTAAAACCTAAATCAATTAACTGGTCGGCTTGCTGTTGGCTGCCTGAAAAACTGTGGATCACGCCAGTAAGCGGCGCGAACTTTCGGAGCAGGCTGATAGTTTGGTCCATCGCTTTACGGACATGGATGATCACTGGCAAGCGGTGGTTTTTTGCCAATTGTAGCTGGTCGCTGAAAATCTTTACCTGTTGCATCTCATCGACACGGCCCATAAAAAAATCAAACCCACATTCACCCACTGCAATCGGTTTTTCTCGGTCTAGCCAAGCATCTAGCTCGTTGATATGTTGTGCTTGGTGCAAGGCCATAAACATCGGGTGCAGGCCGTACGTTGGGTAAACACCCTCATACAGCTCGCTTACCTTTTTTACTTTCAACCATCGCTGCGCTGTTGTGGCGGGTATAACGATGCAGTCGATATTGTTTGCTTTTGCGCGAGCGACGATTTGATCACGATCAGGATCAAATCGGTCGTCATCTAGATGACAGTGGCTATCAATAATACGCACTAGTTAGCCTGTCCGCCGGCGTTCTATCAGGTCAGCAATAATGGGTGGGAAAATAATTTCCATCGCTAAACCCATTTTTCCACCCGGTACGACAATGGTATTTCGACGCGACATGAATGAGCCTTGAATCATACTTAATAAATTTGAAAAGTCGGTGTGGCGAATGTCGGGATTTCTAAACTGGATGACAACAAAGCTTTCATCAAGGGTTGGAATGTCTCGACCAACAAACGGGTTTGAGGTATCAACCGTTGCGACACGTTGGAAGTTGATATCGGTTTCTGAGAACTGGGGTGTTATGAACTTTACGTAATCAGGCATGCGACGCAAGATGTTATCAACTATTGCTTCTTGGCTATACCCTCGTTCGGTACTGTCCCTGTGTATTTTCTGAATCCACTCTAGATTAACCACGGGCACCACGCCTACTTTTAGGTCGACGTAACGCGGTAAGTCGACCAATTCGGTCTTTACCAGCCCATGTAGCCCTTCATAAAACAAAAGATCGGTGTCGCTGGGAATGGGTTCCCATGGGGTGAACTGTCCTGATTCGAAGGCTATATCGAGCCGCTTGCTATGGCGTTCAACCTCTTCTTCATTATGCAGATAGTGGCGCTGCTCTCCACTATTAGTTTCGCCATAGCTTTTAAAGAGCTCCTGCAGCCTTTGAAACTGATTGGCCCCAGCTCCAAACTGACTTAATTTTTCAACCTCACTCGTCGCCTCTTCCTGCAGGCGTTGCATCTCTACACGGTTGTAGCGATGAAAGCTATCACCCTCGATGACCGCTGGATTAATTTTCTGCCGCTGAAAAATTGAGATCAGCGTTTTTTTAACGGTTGACGTTCCAGCACCGGACGAACCAGTAATAACGACAACGGGATGTTTTTTCGACATGTTATATCCAGACAATTTGTCACTGAACTGAGTAGACAATTCTTTTCACGGGTATGATTTTAACATTTTATAGCGCAACAGATTTATGTTGTTGACTATCGTACGATAGCTATTGGCTTTTTGTATGCCTATTGGAATACGTGTAAACTGTTGTCATAGATTTATAGCGCTCATCTTGAGAGCCGTAACAGTTCGAATAATAACTCCAAAAATAAAAATTCTTCTTGCGAGAGGCTATAGATAAAGCTTGTTTAAATTAAACAAATCTCACCATATAAAATGGATCGCAGGGCTGATATGTATTGGTCTTGGGTGGGGGCTGATAATATCGACCCCCAGCATTGAAATCGCCTGGGTAAGTCTATTACTGCTCCTGACTATGTATCTTTTTTCATTCGAAATCGTCAGCGTTGATGAAACCGCTATTTCTATCATGGTACTGCTGGGTTTAACCACTTTGTTTGCACCTATCATGGGTTTAGAGCAAGGATTGGTATCGACCGATCACCTTTTCAATGGGTTTGCCAGCAACGCAGTTATGTCGATTATCGCAGTCATGATTATTGGTGCTGGTCTGGATAAGACAGGGATGATGAGCAAGGTTGCCGGTTTTATTTTGAAGATCGGTGGCAATACCGAAGGGCGTATCATTCCCATTATCTCCGGCACGGTCGGCATTATTTCTTCGTTTATGCAGAACGTGGGGGCTGCGGCTTTGTTCCTGCCTGTTGTTAGTCGTATCTCAGCTCGGTCAGGGTTGGCGATGTCGCGCCTTTTAATGCCAATGGGCTTTACCGCTATTTTAGGTGGCACAGTGACGATGGTAGGATCATCCCCACTGATTTTACTGAATGACTTGATTGACACCTCTAACAGCACACTGTCAGCCGATCAACAAATGGAAAGCTGGGGCCTATTTTCGGTGACACCGATCGGCATTGCTTTAGTCATCTCTGGCATCATTTATTTCGTGGTTGCAGGTAAATATGTGTTGCCGAATATGTCGACCGGCAATTCCGCTAACGTGGCTGGTTCAAGCCAGTTTTTGAAAGACGTTTATGGTGTCGACTACTCACTATTCGAGGTCAATGTCCCAAAAGGTAGCCCGCTGGTTGGACAAGTGTTAGATGATATTGAGTCAGCAAATAAAATTAGAATTATCGCCATGAAAGCGGTCAGCGCCGGTATGCGCGCAGGCCGAGGTGATTTATCCAGAGACATTAACATCGGTGGCGACGCAACACTGGGTATTTTATGTTCTCCAGCTCACCTAAAAGACTTTGTTGACGGTTACGGATTAGTGATTCAAAAAGGCTTGCGAGCATTTTCCGAGGTTTTGTCGTCGAATCAAGCCGGTATTGCTGAGATTGTTATCCCACCGGGTTCTTCACTTATCGGCAAAAGTGCGCGTGATGTCTGGATGCGAAAAACCTACGGCCTAGCAATGGTAGCTATACACCGAGACGGGGAAACACAATTCGAAGGAGACAGTATTCGCGACATTCCGTTAGAGGCAGGTGACACCATGCTGGTTCACACAACTTGGAAAGCGTTGGCTCATTTAGAGAGTAATCGTGACTTTGTCATTGTTACGTCGGAATA
>CAWVZP010000054.1:0-15482 GCA_963934675.1 uncultured Gammaproteobacteria bacterium
ATCCTGTAAATTTTTGCCGACAGCTGGACTATTATGATGCACTGGAATATCGAGTGCAGATAACTCTTCTGCTGGCCCAACGCCGGACAATAATAGTAGCTGTGGTGTATTGATTGCGCCGGCCGAAAGAATAACTTCGACCCCCGCTCGTATTGTTTTTGTTTCGCCATTTTTAATATAATTGATGCCGACAGCCCGCTTTCCCTCAAACAGAATTTTTGTGGCTAATGCTTTAGTTTCAATGCGCAGGTTATGACGTTTTCGAATAGGCCATAAATAAGCACGAGATGCTGACATACGTTGGCCATTTTTAACATTGAGATGGTAACTGCCAGCTCCTTCTTGGGATGCACCATTAAAGTCATTGTTGAGCGGCAACCCCACTTCCTGACAGGCGGTCACATAATGTTTGTATATGGGGTGCAAACCGCGCGATGATGCGTCAATGTGCAGCGGTCCATTGGCACCGTGAAATTCGCTTTCACCGAGGCTATGATCTTCCATTCGTTTAAACAGGGGCAAAACGTTTTGCCAGTCCCAGCCTGGGTTTCCAGCGGCACACCAATGGTTGTAATCTTCCGCTTGTCCTCGGATATAAATCATCGCGTTGATCGAACTCGACCCACCCAGCACTTTTCCACGTGGCCAGTAGCTGGGTCTGTTGGCTGTATTGACGACAGGTTCGGTTTGATACATCCAGTTGACTTGACTATCGTAAAAAGACTTCCCATATCCGAGCGGTACCTGCAACCAGAACCGTCGATCATCGCCACCTGCTTCTAACAATAAAACTCGATTGTGGCCATTAGCCGACAATCGATTGGCAATAACACTGCCTGACGAGCCAGCACCTACTATAATGTAGTCATAATCTTCAGGCACGTAACTCGATCCTTTTATTCATTATCTGTTTAAACATACAGTTGATATTTTAGTACTGGGATTAGATTGGCATTTACTTTGCCAAACAGCATCGACAAAGAGCAATAACAAAATGTTACTCGTCCAGAACTATGGGCTGCAGATCCATTGCCAATATCTGAACATACCAATTCATTTATGAGTTGATTCTATTTTTTGACGATAGTGTCAAAAACTTTTTCAAGTGTCTTAACACCATCCACTATTTCTGACGGTGGAATACCACTAAAACCAAGAACAAGGCCTTTTTGATCAGTGGGTGCGATGCAATAACGTTTGATTGGGGTTACCACAACGTTTTTTTCTAATGTCGCGGTTGCGATCTCTACTTCGTCTAGGTTATTTGGAATACGAGCGATTGTATGCAGCCCAGTATCGGTTGGTACGATATCGAGTAAGCCACCCAATCGTTCTTGAGCCGTGTCACAAAGTACCTGGTGGCGTTCAGCATAAATTTGACGCATACGTCGAATATGAGTTGCGAAATGACCTTCTTGCATAAAGGCTGCAACAACGGCCTGATGACTGGATGGTACGCCCTGCAATAAGGCTTTAGATACTCGATTGAACACATCCACCAGCTGTGTTGGTGCCAGGAAAAATCCCAGCCGTAGGGCAGGAAACAGAGTTTTACTAAAAGTGCCGACGTAAATGACACGACCTAAATTATCGATGCCCTTGAGTGTCGGGGGTGGCTGGCCGCTATAGCGGAATTCACTGTCATAATCGTCTTCTATTATAAAAGCGTTGTTTCTATCAGCGGCATTAAGCAGGGCAAAGCGCCGCTCAATACTCATTGAAACCCCCAATGGTTGCTGATGGGCTGGGGTGACAAAGGCAAGACGAAAATCGGGTGCTCTACGCAGCCCGTCCTCGACCACCAGGCCGTCCTGATCTACCGGAATAGGTATGAGCTTTGCACCACTGGCAATCAAACTATTGCTGGCGCCAATGGCCCCTGGGTTTTCGAACCAGACTAGATCGTCAGGATCGAGTAGTACATTCCCTATTATTTGAAATGCCTGTTGCGCGCCACTGACAATAAAGATCTGTTCGGGCTCGCATTTAATGCCTCGATTAGACAGCAGATGCGATGCAATCGCCTGACGCAGAGGGAAGTGACCACGAGGATCAGCATAACCCATGTTGCTCAGATGATTTGAACGCCAGCTACGGGTCACATACTGAGCCCAAAGTGCGCTTGGAAAGGCATCAAAAGCTGGGAGTGCTGTAGTGAAGGCTTTTGTTTTATGTGGTAATCGATCAACAAAATTATCTAAGGCACGTGTAATGACTTTCGATAGGCGCGGTTGTAACATTGGTCGCACAGAATCCTGTTTTTTAACAACGCTAGTTTCCGCTGGTCGCGTCGTCATCCAGGCTTTACTGACAAATGTGCCGGCTCCAGTCCTCGACTCGATAAGCCCTTCTGATGTGAGTATTTCAAAAACGTTGATCACGGTGGTGCGTGATATTTTCAAGTCAGTTGCCAGTGTTCGGCTAGCGGGAAGGCGCTCGCCAATTTGCATACCACCCGCATGAATAATATCTCGCATCGCAGAATATAGTTGGTGGCTGACGGTGCCTGGCGCACTGCGATCAATTTCGATAGAGAGTAGTAAAGCACCCCCGGCACGTTTAATCATATTTTTTAGTAAACCTTATTGAGTGGTTGTTAGCTAAGGGCGCTTTAGTCGTAACATCAACCTGGATAAAAAATGGTATTAAAATGGTTTCAAACTGGACCTTACCTGTAACTCAGTTTAGGTCAAGATACTTTTCCAAATGCCATTTGAAACTTTTAAGGAGTTCAATATTGCGTCCATTATATAGACAAATTCGTGCACAATTTAGCTTAAAAATACAATCATGAAAATAAAAAAGATCGAAACATTTAGCACCGAATTCGTCGGTTTCGTCAGGGTCACAGTTGATAGTGGTGAACAGGGCTGGGGGCAGGTTTCGACCTATAATTCAGACATAACATCGACGATATTACATCGACAGATAGCGCCCTGGGCACTGGGTTGGGACGCGACGGACATCGATGGGCTGGTTGACCTCATTACTGAACGAGAGCACAAGTTTCCCGGCACCTACTTGCGTCGAGCCATTGGTGGAGTTGATACGGCGCTGTGGGACTTGCATGCAAAACGAGAAAACAAATCGGTTTGTGAATTGATTGGTGGCAAACGGACTCCTTTACGAGCTTATGCTTCTTCGATGAAGCGGGACATTACTCCTAAAAATGAAGCGATTCGATTGCAGCAATTACGCGATCAATATGGATTTGATGCTTTTAAAATTCGAGTTGGTTCAGAATGTGGTCGTGATGTTGACGAATGGCCCGGTCGCACAGAAGAAATTATTCCAACCATGCGCAAAGCATTAGGAGACGATGCCACTATTCTAGCGGATGGCAATAGTTGTTATTCGCCAGACCGCGCTATCGAAGTTGGCCGTTTGCTGGAAGAGAGTGATTATGGTCATTTCGAAGAACCTTGCCCTTACTGGGAAATGGAGCAAACTAAAAAGGTGACCGATGCGCTTGATATCGATGTCTCTGGTGGTGAACAAGATTGCGACATTTCTACGTGGCGGCACATGATTGAAATGCGGGCGGTTGACGTCATCCAGCCAGACGTTTGTTATTTGGGCGGTTTAACCCGCACCTTGCGCGTAGCTAAAATGGGCGAGTTAGCGGGTTTACCCTGTACACCGCATTGCGCTAACTTATCGATGGTGACTTTATTCACGATGCATTTATTAGCGGCTATTCCAAACGCTGGAAAATACTTGGAGTTTTCAATCGAAGGTGACGACTACTATCCTTGGCAGGATGGGTTGTTCGTTAAGTCACCCTATGACATTGTTGACGGGAAAGCATTAATTCCTGATGCGCCTGGTTGGGGCGTGGAAATAAATCCTGATTGGCTCGATAAAGCCAGTTACCAAAAGAGTGAGCTGTAAGCTTGATGAGAGACCTGCAATGAGCGATTCGTTATTGGCTGACGACTTTAAAACTACGCCTTATTGGTGGGACAACACACCGCCACCCGAATCATCTCTATTGGGCGAGCCTAATCTTGAGTTGCCCACAAAAGCCGACGTAGTTGTCATTGGCGCTGGCTATACTGGCCTGAGTGCTGCATTGCAGACAGCTCGTGCAGGACGTCACACAGTCGTGATTGATGCTGAAAATGCGGGTGCAGGCTGCAGTACCCGTAATGGTGGGCAAATTAGCACCAGTATCAAGCCAACGCATAAAGCTCTGGCGGCAAAATATGGTCCAGAACGCGCCTTCAATATATTAAAAGAAGGTCATAACGCACTTGAGTGGCTAGAAGAATTTGTCTCAAGCGAAAGCATCGATTGCCATTTTAAACTGGTCGGTAAATTCCTGGGTGCACATAATCCTGCTCAATACGAAAAATTAGGCAAGAAATTAGGCACTTCAGTCAAAGGACTAGAAACTGATGCGTATCTGTTGTCACGTTCTGAACAACACCAGGAGTTAGGAACTGACCGATATTTTGGGGGAGTCGTCTATCCCAAGGTTGCGTCTGTTGATCCCGCGCGCTTGCATCGTGGGTTGCTTGAGCGTGTGCTTGCAGCTGAAGCCACTGTCATACCTTATAATCCGGCCCTCGACATTATCAAAGAGGGAGCAGGTTTTCGGGTAACTACCAGTAAAGGATCTATCTGGGCAAAGGAAGTGATCGTCGCGAGCAACGGTTATACCGGCTCTGCAACGCCCTGGTTAAGACGTCGCATTATTCCGATTGGGAGTTATATTATTGCTACCGAACCACTGGCCGCTGGACAAATGGACCGATTAATTCCTAAAGATAGAGTGCTGGGTGACACGCGTAAAATGGTTTTTTACTATCGTTCGTCACCCGATCGACAAAGAATACTTTTCGGTGGACGAGTGTCTCATGCGGAAACCAACCCACTTGCTAGTGGCCCCAAACTTCACGACAGAATGGTGGACATTTTTCCTGAGCTGGTTAAAACACGGATTAGCCATTCTTGGGTAGGTTTCGTTGGTTATACTTTTGACTCGCTGGCGCATCTTGGGAAGAACGAGGGTGTGCACTATGCAATGGGCTACTGTGGGTCTGGCGTTTCGATGTCTTGCTATCTGGGTATGCGCATTGGACAACAGCTACTGGGACAGCAGGAAGGAAAAACAGGTTTTGATGGATTAAATTTTCAAACACGCCCGATGTATACCGGCACGCCTTGGTTTTTGTCGGCATCAATACAATACTATCGCTGGTTGGACAGTCTTAATATTTAATTTTCTTAGGGTTCATAAAAATTGGTATCTTCGTTTATTTATAATGGACCTTCGACTTTACTGTAACCATGGCTTAAATTATTAACTCAATTCAATAGCAATAATAAGAGGTTAGGATGAAAAATAACACTAAAGGTATTAAGCTAGGGGCATTGATTGCAGCCTCGCTATTCAGTGCAGGTCAAATACAGGCAGCAGATCCGATTACGGTTGTTTCCTGGGGCGGAAGTTATGGTAAAGCACAGGATGCTGCGCTATTTACAGATGCATCGAAAAACACGGGTATCGAGATAATCCGTGAATCTGGTGCGAGCATGTCAAAAACTTGTTTGCAGGTTGAGTCAAACTCAGTCAGCTGGGATCTGGTAGTTACTGGTTCGGGTGGATCAGCTTCTGCTGCAGCCAAAGGCTGTTTGGAAAAAATTGATTATAGTGTTGTTGATGTTTCTGATTTTATTCCCGGGACCTATACTGATTATTGCGTTGGTACCGACGTGTTTGCTACGGTTATGGCGTGGAATACCGACAAGTTTGGACAGCCAGGTAGCTCCGGCGCACCCAAAACATGGGCCGATTTTTGGAATGTGAAAAAATTTCCTGGTAGCCGCGCCTACCGTGCCAACAGTGTCGATGGTGCACTTGAACCCGCATTGATGGCTGATGGTGTTCCAGCGGATAAAGTCTATGAAGTGCTTTCAACCAAAGCAGGTAAGCAGAGAGCTATCGACAAGATCCGTGAGTTAAAACCACATATTGCTGTATTTTGGGGTTCAGGCGCACAACAGGCACAGCTTATGAAGGATGGTGAAGTGGATATGATTACCGGTTGGAACGGTCGATTTGATAATGCCAAAAAAGACGGTGCTAAGGTTGGTTATACTTTTAATCAGGCTTTGTATGACTTTGATTGCATGGCAATGCCCAAAGGTGCTCCAAACAAAGCGACGGCGATGAAATTTCTAGCTGAAATCTCTAAAGCCGAATATCAGGCTAATCTGCCATTTCATATTACCTATGGCCCAACTAACAAAAAAGCTTATGAAGTAACTACGGCATCGAAAGAGCTAGTTGAATCTTTACCGTCTCATCCCAAGAATGTGCCGATGATGTTGCCTGTTAATCTGGAATGGTACGGCAAGCACAGGACCGAAGCGCTTGAGATGTACATGGAAATGATGAGCGAATAAAAAAGAGAGATATCTGCCTTTGCCGGGTGGTTTTTCCACCCGGCCCCTTTCCCAATATAGGTTCCTTCTTTGTCTATCCAAGCTAATAATCCACAGGCCGAATTAACAACCGCACTACCCATTCATGTTCAAGATCTAACTAAAAAATACGGTGATATGTACGCACTCGATTCTGTTAGTTTGGACGTTAAAAGTGGTGAGTTTCTAACATTACTAGGCCCGTCAGGATCAGGAAAAACAACGCTGCTAATGGCCATAGCTGGATTTAATCGGCCTGATTCAGGCAGTATTCGATTTGGCGATGAAGAGGTCATTCTAAAACCGCCGCATAAACGCAATGTTGGCATGGTATTTCAAAGTTATGCCTTGTTTCCACATATGAGTGTCGCAGAAAACATTGCCTTCCCACTTAAACTTCGCGGTGTTGGCGCAGCAGAAGCGGCTGAACGAGTCGACGCTGCTCTCAAGACGGTTCAACTCGATGGTCTTGGTAATCGCGGCATCGAACAGCTTTCGGGTGGTCAAAAACAACGGGTTGCATTGGCTCGCGCCTTCGTGTTTCGTCCTCGTATTCTGTTAATGGACGAGCCGCTTTCTGCGCTTGATAAAAAGCTGCGAGAGCAAATGCAGATTGAGTTAAAACACCTGCATGAACAGCTCGGTGTTACCACTGTTTATGTTACCCACGACCAGCGTGAAGCCTTAACCATGTCAGATCGAATCGTGGTCATCAATCATGGAAAACTGACCCAGATTGACACACCGAATAATATTTATAACAACCCAGCCAATGCTTTTGTTGCTGACTTCATTGGTGAGTCAACCATGCTGCCATTAACCCACGATGGCTCTGGTAGTCTTTATTTCGAAAACTATTTAATCAAAACTAATTATAAAACAGGCGATGCTAAGGAATGGTCGCTGGTGATAAGACCAGAACGTTTAACAGTCGTCAAAAATGGAGAGTATGATCCAGAAAAGACCATTGTTTTTTCTGGCGTGATTCGCGAGTTTGTGTTTCAAGGAGATACAGCATTTGCGTTGATGTCAGTGAATGATAAATATAGTCTGTCGTTTCGTTTCGGTACTGATGCTTCGTCGTGGCAAAACGCACTGCAACCGGGCGACTCTGTTTTGCTTGGGTTAAACCGAAGCGATGTCATTGTTATTCCTGGTGGCCATGAGTTATGAGTGTTCAAAAATCTGCCAGCTTAGATCTTAAGAGCCCCGGCGATGAGGGCTTAAACGAGAAATCGCTAAGAGCTCAGGCTACTCAGGAACAGCGACTGTTGCTCAGTTTGGCAACACCTGCTGTGCTTGCCGTAATAGCAATTGTCGTAATTCCGGTTGGCTGGTTGTTTTATTTGTCATTCACTGGCAGCGATGGACAGCTCTCGTTCGTAAACTATCAGAAAATGATCGAGTACAAGTCCTACGCACGCACCTTTGTGACCACGTTTGAGGTGAGCATTTTAACTACCTTAATCTGTATTTTGATTGGCTATCCGCTCGCCTATTTTCTCGCCATGTTACCCGAACGACTGGCTGGCTTTTTTATGCTGGCAGTACTGCTACCGTTTTGGACTTCATTGCTGGTTCGCACATATGCCTGGCTGGTGCTATTGCAAAAAAATGGCATTCTGAATGACTTTGCGATGACAATAGGCCTATGGGATTCTCCATTAAAACTGGTACATAACTTAACTGGAACACTCATCGGTATGGCGCACATCATGTTGCCTTTTCTGGTGTTGCCACTTTACGGCTCAATGAAAAAGATCCAGCGTGACTTAATGCACGCGGCGGCTAATCTCGGTGCATCACCCGTACAGGCCTTCTGGAAGATTTATTTTCCCATGTCGCTTTCGGGCATGGTCGCGGGGTCACTCATTGTTTTTGTGCTCTGCCTCGGCTTCTATGTCACTCCCGCCGTACTCGGCGGGGGGCGCGTGATCATGGTCGCTACGCAAATTACTGCAATTCTCGAAAATCAATTCGATTGGGGTGCTGCAAGTGCGCTTGGCGTTGTCCTACTAGTAGTGACCATGGTCATTTTAACCGTAGCGACAAAGCTGTTTAAATTGGACGCTGCACTATTTGGGAAGCGTTAATTATGAATTGGCTCAATAAACCGGCTTCAGATACCCAGATAACGCACCGTGATCGACTATGGCTGTATATAGTTGCAACAATTGTTATGCTTTTGTTGGTTATTCCGACGCTTATCGTCATGCCTATGTCATTCTCTGATTCCCAGTATCTGGAATTTCCACCCGATACCTGGTCGCTGCGTTGGTATATTGAGTATTTTGAATCGTCAAAATGGATGAGGGCGACCGTGACATCGTTACAGGTCGGTATACTTACTATGCTGTTAGCAACCCCGATGGGCGTGATGGCTGCTTATGCACTGTTTGTTTCTGGGCATCGAGCATCCAGAGCTTTGTTCGCCTTTCTTATCACTCCGATGATTGTGCCGGTCATACTCATTGCGATCGGCGTATTTTATGCTTATGGACGCGTCGGTCTTAATAACACAATTTTTGGGCTGGTTTTGGCACACGCCGTCCTTGCGTCACCGTTGGTTATGATTGTCATCACCTCTGCTTTGCGAAACTATGATTTGAATCAAGAACGTGTGGCTCGTAGTCTGGGTGCGACGCGAGTCAAGGCATTCTTTGTCATTACCTTACCTCAAATCAAATTTTCGGTTATAACATCGGCTCTGTTGGCTTTTCTGACCTCTTTTGACGAAGTCATTATTTCGATATTTGTCTCAGGTGGTTCTAATGCAACGCTGACCAAACATATGTTTGCTGCACTACGTGATTTTATCGATCCAACAATTGCCGCCATTTCTACGATTATGATTTTGGTATCCACAACGTTACTATTGGCGAAGCAATTTTTTTCTTCTCGGGAAAAGAAATAGTCCCATTATTGCTGCGTCCATTTTGAATTGTGCCGTATAGCGTTATTATTTATTTCCATTGACGGTAATGTCTAGATGGGCAAATTAGACCCAGTTTAAGGTGTCTTTTAAAATAGTGATTTTTTCTATGCTGTTTCTTTGCTCCTTTAGAGGTGCTCTCAGATTTTTACGGGCCAGGTGTCGCTAAGTCGATATCCTTCTGGCCACGGATCGTCGGGATCGAGCATAATTTGATGAGTACCCGTTATCCAGCCTCGTCCACGGATTGATGGAACGATGGCCTTCTTGGTACCCACTGTTGTTTCTTCTACAATGGCACTCTCAAACTCTGAGCCGATAATTGACCTTCCTATCATTTTATCCCCAATGCCAATGGCACCTTTGGCATAAAGTACAGCGAGCCTAGCCGAGCAGCCGGTACCCGTGGGAGACCTATCCACTTTACCGGGGTCTATAACCACCGTGTTACGACTGATTGCTATGCCGTTTTCATATTCAAGTGGGCGGGCGAACTGGCAAAAAGAAATATGCTGCCAATCAGGGTTTGTTGGATGAGTAAATCCAAGTTGGTCATTTGCGGCGGCGGTGATCTTAACGCCCAGACTAGCCAGTTCTTTTGCCTCATCCGGTTTAATTTCGAAACCTAATTTTTCTGCATCCACTATAACGAAGCTATCGCCACCATAAGCGGTATCAACACAGAGTGTGCCAAGGCCTGGGATCTCCAAATTAACGTCGAGTTGGTCAGCAAAAGACGGAACATTATTGACTTGAATACTCTGTGCTTTGCCATTTTCACAATAAGCTTTTACTTTTACCAGGCCACCGGGTGCTTCTAGATTGAACTCGGTGACAGGTTCCTGCATGGGGACGAGTCCAGTGTCGAGCAATACGGTAGCGACACAGATGGAATTAGACCCCGACATGGGGGGTGTGTGCTCGGGCTCCATGATAATGAAACCTTGAGCAGCATTAGGGTTTTTCGCAGGTACGAGTAAATTGATATGTTTAAACACACCACCACGAGGCTCATTCAATACAAACCGACGCAGATTCTGGTCTGCTTCAATCCAGCGTGCTTGTTGCCATAGAGAGTCACCAGGGGGAGACGATACACCTCCAACGATGACATTTCCCACCTCTCCTTCAGCATGACAGGATACGATGTGAATAACTTTGCTAGTTCTCATTGCGATGTCTCAAATGTGCGGTGTCTGAATCTTGCGCTTTTGTTTTGCATTATTGATATTCGAAAGACTTGCTTTCGAGTACTGAACGATCGGTGTCGAGCACGTTCACTGTCCAGCTCCCGGACCACTCGGACAAGATTTTTTTGCTTGTCCATATTCGCCAGCGACCGCCATTAACCTCGAACGATTTTTCAAAAATGATTTTATCACTATAGGTCCATTGATGCGTGATGGTGTGACCGCTAAGGTTTGTCAGTTCAGTAAAGAAGGAAATTTCGGTGTATGAATTTGAACTGATGTTATCGACCTGAATCGTTGGTTCACGACTATCAATCCCGATCGTGAATATAGCACGAGCGACTTCTCCAGCAGTGGCGTTTTGAGTAAATATGACAGCGATAGCAATAATCAAAGCGTGTAGAATCTGATACATTTTGGGCTCCCTGTATTCTGTTTAAATCAGACTATAGCAATAAAAACAAGGCGTTGCAGTAGCACTTTAATGAAAGGATTTGGCCGTTTAAACTTCATCATAATCGGGTCCTGATTTGGCTTGCTGCAGCATTGAAATGAAGGCTTCAGAACTCAGTGACAGGGTGCGATTGTGGCGCGTTACAATGCCGAGAACTCGTTGAATTTCCAATCCGTTAATGCCTGAGCTATTTATCGATTTTCCAACGACGGTCTTGTCTAGCATGCTGGTAGGAAGCATGCTCCAACCCAGGTTAGCTGATACCATTACTTTGATGGTTTCGAGATAATTAGTTTCCAGAGTTATCTTTAATTGATCTTTACTGCTAGAGAAATAGTTATTGATGATTCTGCGCGTAAATGTGCCCATTGATGGCAGTATAGCAGGGTAATCGAGCAGCTTTAACTTGTCGATATGCTCATCATTGGCTAACGGATGATCGGGTGCTAATACTATTTGTAACGCATCAATCCAGATCGCTTCCAAACTTAGTCTGGCGTCGGTATTCTCGGGTAAGGTGACGATAGCGAGCTCTATTTCATTGTTGGCCACGGCGATGCAGGCGTCTTCTGAATCCATAAAATGTAAATCTAAATCGACCTGTGGATATTTGATTTTAAAATCACGCAAAATTTGCGGTAAGCGGTGTAAGCCTATGTGGTGACTTGTTGCTAGAGATAGTGTGCCTGATGGCTTGTCATTTTGGCCCTCAAGGCTTGACCTGTAGCAATTCACTTCGTGCAATATCCGTTCGGCATGAGGTAAAAAAGCGCGTCCGTTTGGGGTTAGAATGCTGCGTTTACCTATCCTGTCGAACAGCGAAGTCTTCATACTTTGTTCGAGCTGTCGGATCCGCTTGCTGACGGCGGGTTGAGTAATATGCAAATGTTCAGCGGCAAGAGAAAATGATCTTAATTCGGCGATAGTGAGAAAAGTAATTATTTGTGATAATTGCATCATTATTCCCATTAGTTATTAATTTAATGAAAATTATGAATTAGAGTTATTAGTTAAACAAGCGTAAGATTCACAACAGTCAAAAAAACACTGGTAAAAACTTAAATTGTCTTGGTGAAGGGTGATTTAAATAAATATTTCAAGATTAAAGAGACTTTAATTATGTCCGCGCAAACGTTATACGACAAAATATGGGCGATGCACGAAGTGCGTCCTGATACTGAAGGCAATGGTCTAATTTACATCGATCGTCACTTAGTTCATGAAGTGACCTCGCCACAGGCCTTTGAAGGCTTGCAATTGGCCGGTCGTGATCTTTGGCGTAAGGACTCGATTGTCGCTGTACCTGATCACAATACGCCAACCATCGGTTTAGAATTTGGAATTACTGATCCTGTGGCTCGGCTTCAAGTCGAAACGTTGGATAAAAATTGTGATACTTATCAGTTAACCGAATTCAAAATTGGCGATGAACGCCGTGGTATCGTGCATGTTATCGGACCGGAGCAGGGCGCAACATTGCCCGGAATGACCGTGGTTTGCGGTGACTCTCATACCTCTACCCACGGTGCTTTTGCGGCGCTAGCGTTCGGGATAGGTACATCTGAGGTTGAGCATGTCATGGCGACACAGTGTTTGATTCAAGGCAAATCCAACAATATGAGAATTACTGTCGACGGGGCTGTTGCTGATGGCATTACCGCCAAAGACATTGTACTCAGAATCATTGGTGAAATTGGAACAGCCGGGGGCAATGGCTACACCATCGAATTCGCCGGTGAGGCGATTACTAGTTTATCGATCGAAGGCAGAATGACCGTTTGTAATATGACCATTGAGGGTGGTGCCCGTGCCGGCTTGATCGCCTGTGATCAAAAGACTATCGATTACGTTAGAGGTCGTCCATTTTCTCCCACCGGTGAGAATTGGGACAAGGCGGTTGAATACTGGCAGAGTTTGCATTCAGATGATGATGCGGTGTTCGATCGAGAAATTCATATCGATGGTACCTCAATTGAACCCCAAGTCACCTGGGGTACATCACCCGAGATGGTGGTTGCCGTGAGCCAATTGGTACCCGATCCTGCCTCTGAGGCTGACCCAGTTAAATCAGGTGGCATGCAAAAAGCGTTGGAATACATGGGCCTGACAGCGAATATGGCATTTAACGATATCAAGCTCGATAAAGTATTTATTGGTTCTTGTACTAATTCGCGTATCGAAGATATGCGAGCCGCCGCCGCTGTCGCCAAAGGCCGCAAGGTTGCGGGAAGCATAACGTTGGCGATGGTGGTGCCGGGTTCTGGTTTGGTTAAAAAACAAGCTGAGGCGGAAGGTTTAGATAAAATATTTATCGAAGCTGGTTTTGAATGGCGCGAACCGGGCTGCTCTATGTGCCTGGCAATGAATGCCGACAAACTCGAACCGGGTGAACGATGCGCGTCGACTTCGAACCGAAACTTCGAAGGGAGACAAGGGCAAGGTGGACGAACGCATTTAGTCTCGCCTGCTATGGCTGCCGCTGCCGCGGTGATAGGCCATTTTATTGATGTTCGAAATCTGACTTACACCTGATCTATACGTTAGCAGGGGAGATATTATGATGGAAAAATTTGAAAAATTGACTGGAATCGTCGCAGGTATTGATCGTCCAAATATCGATACCGATGCGATTATTCCTAAACAATATTTAAAGTCGATTAAACGATCTGGCTTTGGGCCAACTTTATTTGACAGTTGGCGCTATCTTGATCCAGGCGAGCCAGGTTGCGATCACGCGAGTCGTCGGGTAAATCCTGAATTTGTATTAAACCAGAAGCCCTATGATCAAGCAGAAATTTTAATCACCAGGGAAAATTTCGGCTGTGGTTCGTCACGCGAACACGCGGTTTGGGCATTGATGGACTTTGGCTTTAAAGTCGTTATAGCCTCAAGTTTTGCCGATATATTTCATAACAACAGTTTCAAGACTGGGCTGTTGCCCATTACACTAACGGCTGAACAGGTTGGCCTGTTGTTTGTGGAGTTAGATCAGCCAGTAGGCTCAAACTACAATTTAACAATAGACCTGTCTGCGCAAAAAGTAATTACCCCTGCTGGGACGGAAATGTCGTTTGATATAAACGAGTTCCGTAAACATTGCTTACTTGAAGGTCTGGATGATATTGGATTGACGATGCAATATGCTGAGCAAATAAAAGACTTTGAATCGCAATATTATACAAAAGCGCCCTGGCTCCTTTAAAGGCGATTTAATATTAGTTGTTTTTAAAATTGTTGAGGGAAACTTGAGCTTCAGATCTCAGGTTTTTTATTTTAGATTGAACCGTTTAATTTATGTTACTAATTTACATATCTATTGAGTTAAGAGATTGAGAAAAATGACGAGTAAAATTGCAGTTTTGCCAGGTGATGGAATAGGTCCTGAAATTATCGCCGAAGCAGTAAAAACACTCGAGTGTTTAAAGCATAATTTTGGCTTTGATGCTGAGCTCGAATCTGCTGCTTTCGGAGGCGCAGGTTATGACGAGGCTGGACATCCGCTACCTGATTCGACTCTCGCACTTTGTAGAGAATCGGATGCGATTTTACTTGGTTCGGTTGGTGGCCCTAAGTATGACATCCTCGAACGAGAATTAAGGCCTGAACGTGGACTGCTTGGATTACGGTCAAAACTCGAATTATTTTCGAATCTTCGACCCGCTATCCTTTATCCGCAACTGGCTAGTGCGTCGAGTCTCAAGGCAGAGATTGTATCAGGACTCGATATCATGATTGTGCGTGAGTTGACCGGCGGCATTTACTTTGGTCAGCCTCGCGGTATTCGTCAATTGGAGGATGGTCAGCGCCAAGGGTTTAACACATTGGTTTATAGTGAAAATGAAATTGAACGAATTGCTCGTTCAGCTTTTGATATTGCCATGGTGCGAAATAAACAGCTGTGTTCAATTGATAAAGCGAACGTACTTGAAGTGTCAGAGTTATGGCGTGAAGTGGTTATTCGAGTGGGACGAGATTATCCAGAAGTCGAGTTATCTCACATGTATGTGGATAATGCTGCGATGCAACTGGTGCGAAACCCAAAGCAATTTGACGTCGTGGTAACGACCAACCTGTTTGGTGATATTTTGTCAGACACCGCGGCCATGTTAACGGGGTCTATCGGCATGTTGCCTTCTGCTTCACTCGATAAAAATGGTAAAGGTATGTATGAGCCTATACACGGCTCTGCACCTGATATAGCTGGAAAAGGTATTGCGAACCCGTTAGCGACTATATTGTCGGTTGCAATGTTGTTACGTTACAGCCTAAACCAATTAGAACTCGCTAATCATATTGAATCAGCCGTTGGCAGTGTGTTAAATAAAGGCTTTAGAACTGCTGATATTGCCGACGGTGGCAACTCTATTAGTACCGTCGATATGGGTGATGCCGTCGTGGCAGCTTTAGCCGACTTAAGTCAGGCTTAAGTCAGGCTTAAGTCGGGTTTAAGATATCCGTAGTCCATAATTATTTATTG
>CAWVZP010000055.1:0-15363 GCA_963934675.1 uncultured Gammaproteobacteria bacterium
CACGGCCTTTCACCTGTCCACCAAAACAGAGACAATTTGTGGGTTCGATTCTAGCGTCCGGTGTACCGGACACCTGTCGGCTATCTCTAAAAGTCGTTGTCTTTGCTCATCGGATAAGTCGCCGGTTAACGCTATTTTCCGAGTTAATCGTTCAATTTTGTTATTGCAACCATCGCAATCCTTAGCGTGGTCACGTTCGTGTTCAAGCGTTACCTCAACGTCATCTAAAGGTATCTTCTTGTGGTTTGCGTACATTCGTAAAGTCATCGAGGTGCAGGCGCCCAGACTCATCAGCAGCAAGTCATAAGGCGTTGGGCCAAGATTAGTGCCGCCAGATTTGACCGGTTCATCGGCCATTAGTTGGTGATTGTCACTGAATAAACCACGCAGAAACTTTTTGTCCAGTTCACTCACTAAAACCTGACCGGGTTCGAGCACTTGATTTTGCACCAGATTAGTTTTTTGATCTTCGCTATCTATTACTACGTTATCAATGGCTAAACTATCTATTTCAAGGTATCGACTGGCCCAGGCTGCGAGTGTTTTACCCACATATTCAGCGTCTGAAGCCTTACTTAATAAATGGTCAGCATTATCCAGCGAAATAAAGCTCTTGGGATGTTTAGCTGATTGATAAATTTCAGCGGCCTGATCGATGGAGACAATGGTGTCGACAGGCGAATGAAATACGATTAACGCCGCATCAAGCTTTGCGATTTGAGCGGTTGAATTATATTTATCAATATCATCTAACAAATGTTTTTTAATCAGGAACTGCCGCCCACCGATTCCAACTAAAGCTTCGCCCTGCTGCGCTATTTTGTCGGATTCGGACTCAAATAAATGTTCAACATGCTTTGCTGTCGCGGGTGCGCCAATTGTAGCAACCGCTTTGACCGATTCGATTTGATGGGCCGCACTCAGAACTGCAGCACCACCGAGACTATGCCCGATAAGTAATTGAGGTGCCTGGTATTGCTGTTTAAGTTTTTCAGCAGCCGCCAACAAGTCTTGAACGTTGGATGAAAAGTTGGTGTTCGAGAAATCACCGTCACTATTGCCTATTCCAGTAAAATCAAACCTGAGAACGGCTATTCCCTGAGCAGCCAGAGCGCGACTAATCCTTGATGCGGCCGCTATATCTTTTCCACAGGTAAAGCAATGTGCGAATAAGGCATATTGAACAATAGCAATTGGCTGAGAGGGCATTTCTAACAGGCCAGCTAATGTGTGGCCCTGCGCATTAACGAATTCGAGCTTTACCTTACTCATAGACTTGACCTTTGGTTGAGCTAACAATTGTAACTTATTAACTGGGCTCATACGGGAGTTTCGTTGGTATCTTAAAATGTGGTTTTATTTTTTCTATTTAGCTATTAAAGGGTCCATCAAATAGAAGGTTGAGCTCGAATAAATAATAAAAATAAACGAGCGCTCTGGGTTATCTAACGACTTTGAACTTATTCAGTTAAACGCCTAAAGCTTGCTTAGTTGAACATATGAATCAATATTTTAAACTTTCCTAGTCATCATTAATTGGAGGGCCAAGGCTCATAATTGAAATGTGTATTGCGACCTCATGGCATTATATTGTTCTCAGCTCAAACAGCCTTTATTTAATCTTTGCCGGTGAACGAACGAATTTTACGTCGCTCCTGTTTATTCGGTTTATGGTCACTTTGGGGCTGGGCCAATGCCGCAATTTTACGTTGTTGCGCCTGACGTTCGCGTAAAATTTTACTCGCTTCAGTCTCAATATAGAGTAGTTGGGCGATTTGAGCCGAGCCACGTTTGTCACCCAATTGCTGTACGATGATTTCAAAACGCTCCAAACCGCGAACGATTTCATAACAATCATCTACTTTCACTGATCGTGACGCTTTGACTCGCTGTCCTGACAAATGAACTTTTCCACCACTCACCGCTGCACTAGCCAATGTTCGTGTTTTGTAAAAACGTGCTGCCCAGAGCCACCTGTCTAGCCTGGTTTTATTTTCGAAGTCGGGCATATTGTTACACTTAAGTCCTTAGTAGTTGTATGTGATCGATCTCAAAAAGAGCTGTTTCAAAAAATGAAGTCTATCTTCACCTTTAACAGGAAAATTAAATTTCTCACTAGTGGTAAGCTTTCTAGATTAATCGTTTTGCTTAATAACGCGTCTCTATTTAAAAAAATGAGTCGAGAAGCGATCACAGTAGCAGGTTAATCGATTGCTTAACCAGTATCACGGCTCCAGCTCTCAGCCTGCTCAATTACGTTTAAAAAGTCGTCGCCAAAATTCCACTGACATAACAATAATATACTAATTGACATGCGCGAGTTAACTAAGCTTTTGTCTAGTATCTCAATGTCTTTGACTAGTTAAGGATTTTTATTAATTTAGTTTAGTATCGGAATGATGTTCATGCTTGGCACCAATCCTGCCAACAATGCCTGCTCTGGATCGAGGTGATTAGCACGATGCTGAGGGATGAAATAAGTTAAGGCAGAGACGCTGATAATTTTATCATAAACACGCTTGATATGACTTTTAGTGAGCGTTTTTATGCATTCAATAATTGCCTTACCGACAGGCTAAAGCTCATGTTTTGAGTGTATTCTAAATCGAGACGCCAGACCGCATCTGCCACTGCTTTTGTCTCCCACCAGGTACCATAAAGCGAGCTATTGGGTGCTTTGATTAAACCAACGCTTGGATCAGGTGCGGCTTGAACCATTTGAATGATTTCGGTGTCTGGTAAGTTAATGAGCAACCTTAAGTTTAATGTTGCGCTGGGCAATGTCAGCAGGGACAACTTTTCAGCCTTCAAAAGCGGCCAGTATGTGTTGATGTAATGCTGCTTCGCTATTTTCCAATAGAACTTCGCCTGATTTAACTAACGTAACGAGGTGTTATGAATAGAGGCCATCAACCAATCATGTTTCAACTTTGGAAGTGCAAGAATTGGTTACTAGTATAAATTACGCCGTAAAGTCAGCAGCCTATCGGGAAATCGATTTTTTTTTTGCTTTGTTAGCGCTGGGATCTAAACCTTCAGTCAACTTGACTTCATTAAGGTAGTCATCAATCTGACCTATTTGTCCGATTATGCGTAAGCGGGAGTTTCCTTTTGAGCTTACTAATTGAAGTTCAACGTCAAATCCAGTTTTGAATGATTGGCGCCAAACGACAGTGCCTACCAAACTGTTATCCGCTTTTAATAGGGCCGCATATACGCTTGTCCTTTGATCTACTTTAATATTTGTGGCGGGCTGACACTAAAAGCCACCTAAACTGACATTAGTCAGCTTGTGCTCCTCTCAATCGTCATTAAGTTCTTCACCGGCCCAGTCCAATGTAACCTGAATGGTCACATTGGACGAGTGGCGAATCAATTAACGAATAGACGTGTTACTTGGCAATGGCTACCAGCATTTTATTAAGCTTGGCGACGAAACTAGCGGGGTCTTCAAGCTGCCCACCTTCTGCCAATAACGCTTGGTCAAATAAAATATCAGACCAGTCGTCAAACTTCTTCTTCGTCTTTTCAGAATCCATTTTTTTCACGATCGGGTGATCAGGGTTGATTTCCAAAATCGGCTTCGAAGATGGCATCGCATGACCCGCTTCTTTCATAATACGTTGCATGTGCATCGCCATGTCTTGCTCATTCAGAACAATACAGGCAGGCGAGTCAGTTAAACGATTCGAAACGCGGACTTCCCCAACTTTTTCACCGAGGGCTTTCTGCATCCGCTTAACGAGTTTTTCAGATGCTTTTGTCTTTTCTTCGAGTTCTTTTTCCGAATCTTCATCTTTGCCTAAATCGAGTTCGCCTTTTGCAACAGATTGAAGCTTCTTACCATCAAACTCCATCAAGTGAGACGTTAACCATTCGTCAACCCGATCTGATAGCAGGATCACTTCGATGCCTTTTTTCTTAAATATCTCAAGATGTGGGCTATTTTTAGCCGCTGAGTGTGAATCAGCAGCGATGAAATAAATTTTATCCTGACCGTCTTGCATGCGAGAAATATAATCATCAAACGAAGTTGTCTGATCATCTGAATCATTATGGGTTGTTGCAAAACGTAACAATTTGGCAATTTTTTCACGGTTAGTCGCATCTTCAGCAGGACCTTCCTTTAGTGCTTTACCAAACTCAGTCCAGAGCTTTTGATATTTTTCAGGATCATTTTTGGCTACTTTTTCCAACATGCCCAGCACTTTTTTGACCGAGCCAGTGCGAATGCTGTCGATCACTTTGCTACCTTGCAGAATTTCACGCGAAACATTCAGCGGTAGGTCGTTAGAATCGATTAAACCACGCACGAAACGTAAATAGCGTGGCATTAACTGCTCGTTATCTTCGAGGATGAAAACGCGTTTTACGTAAAGTTTAATACCGTTACGGGTCTCACGGTCGTATAAATCAAACGGGGCGCGAGCTGGAATATACAATAAAGAGGTGTACTCGTTAGTACCTTCTACGCGGTTATGACTCCAGTCGATTGGGTCTTCGTAGTCGTGCGCAACGTGTTTGTAAAATTCTTTGTATTCTTCATCTTTGATGTCTGACTTGGCACGAGTCCATAATGCTGATGCTCGGTTGACGGTTTCTTCTTCGATGACTGATTCACCACCTTCTTCCGTAGGCTCGGTAGTTTTGTCCATCATAACAGGGAAGTCGATGTGGTCTGAGTAAGAAGTAATAATCGAACGTAGTTTCCAGTCATTCAAAAATTCATCTTCGCCTTCGCGCAGCTTTAACACGATTTCTGTGCCACGTGTCGCCTTGTCTACAGACTTAATATCGTATTCGCCCTTACCTTTTGAAATCCACTCAACACCATTTTCAGTCGCGTCGGCAGCTTTTCGAGTTCTTAATGTCACTTCGTCAGCAACAATAAAAGAAGAGTAAAAACCAACGCCAAACTGACCGATTAAGTTGGCATCATTTTTTTTATCTCCAGTAATCGACGCCAAGAATGCCTTAGTACCCGATTTAGCTATAGTGCCGATATTTTCGATTACTTCATCTCGGTTCATACCAATGCCATTATCACTAATGGTAATCGTACCTTGTTCTTTATCAAAGCTGACTTTAACCTTTAATTCGATATCATCTTCATACAGACTCGCGTCTGATACCGCAGTGAAACGTAGTTTGTCACAAGCATCGGACGCATTTGAAATGAGTTCGCGCAGAAAAATTTCTTTATTCGAATAAAGTGAGTGGATCATTAGATCCAATAGCTGATTGACTTCAGTTTCGAAACCGCGAGTTTCTGCATTGGCTGTTACTGACATGCTTAAATTCCTCCAGAAAGGTGTTAGGTGGCGATAATATGAGGTTGGTTATGGTTAGTTTCAAGGCTTGTTGAGGGCAAAAGCCCTATTTTAAAAATGTTTATCAGTTTGATGAACTTTATTGCTTGATCGGCTCGTCTTATTTAGGCCGCTTTCTATTCCCCCCCCTGTACTTGGCCTATGCCTGAAAGCACTGGGATCTAAATAGAGTCTTTCTTTTGTGCATAATTGTACTGTGATCAGCATTTTCATCATTTGAATGAAGCGAAATACAATATAAGCGCCCTTTGCTCGATTTCAACGAGAGGTTATTGCGCGGCAGGTTTTAGCCACAATTGCTGAATCTTTCGGTTTAATAAGGCTCGCCGCACTGGAGCCTGAGTGATTTCTAGTAAGGCTTCATATATTCGCCTAGCGTCTTCTATGAGACCTGATTGCTGTAGACTTTCGGCGGCGTTAAATCGGGCGGTTTGTGCCCAAGGATCCATCATTGCCGCGCCAGGTAATATAGCCGATTGCAAATAAAGTAAGGCAGCTTGGTCAAATTTTTTCATTCCTTTATATGAATCCGCAATCCAAAACAATATTTCGCGGTGTTGCCTAGGGTCTATTGCGGCACCTAGCAATTGGTTCAGAAGACTTATTGCTTGATTGTGTAGGCCAACCGTTTGCATATCAAATAACACTTGTAGTATACGGTCAGTATTTTGAGTGCTAGTTTCTTTATACTTGCTAATCAACTTTTGCATGATCTCGCTGCCTTCATCATATCGACCACCTAGTATGAGTACTCGGGCCTGTCGTAACTGCCAACCGAATCGACTTGTGCCTTCGGGGTAGGTTGTGAGGCCTGACATCAGCCTGCTTGCTTCATCAATGTCAGCTTTCTTTAATGCCAAATCAACAAGTTGATATCTTATATTGGGTGGGATTTTACCCGCGTTGGCGAAGGTTTTGCTCTGATTAAAAAGTTGATTCAGTAAGATTTGTTTTGTTTCGACTGCTTCACCAAAGCTATCTAGATAGCCTTTTGCAGCCTGTCGAACCAATACTGCATCCGTGCTGCTATTGGCTACTAATGATGCGAATAAGGATCGAGCTTTGATAGGCGTTACCTTAACAGCATTGTTAGCCAGCTCTAGCCACACTGCATCATCACCTATTAAGATTTCAGCTCGATTACCGACTAGCTGGGCATATTCAATATAGGCGCGCCATAGGGTGTCTGGCGATAATTTAAACAGCGCTAACGATGAATGATGTCCGATTTGAAATAGCGCTTCAAGGGAAACAACTCGATCAACCAATGACATCTGTTTTGCTGCAAAGAACTTCAACGCCGCAAGTGTCGTTAACTCATCGTCGCTTGTGTCGGGGCGTTTCATTTTAGTGGCTATCAATCGCCTTAAATCATTGGCTGTTATTTGCCCTGCTTTTAGTTGAGCTAATTGGTAGGTCGCTTTTGCCTGCCAGCTATCTAGGCCTTCTAGGAGCTGCATTGCCGGTTCATAACGTTCGGCCTGAATCATTACCGTTGCCCTCAGTATTAGCCAGTCTGAGGTCTTTACTTTGAAGTCTTGATCAAAACGTAGCATTGCGACTTGCGCATCTGCCAGTCGTTTATCTTTTATGTAGCTAATAATAATTTGGCGTCGCCAAGTTTGTTTATCAACGTTAGAGCCTGAAGTAGATTGCCACAGTTGTTGACGCAGTATTTTACGCGCAATCACCGTTTGATCGAGCTCCAGATAAGCGTTAATTCGATGAATGGTGGTCTGATTTTTAAATTGTATTGGTAGATCATCAGGTAAACGCTCTATTCGGGCTATGAGTTCATCCCACTGCTTCCATTTACTCAATATGGCGTAGCGTTCCTGTTCCCACAAAATCCATTCGTATAGATCGACATCAACCTTGGGTTGGGCCTGATCAAGCATTTTCAACGTTAGTGCGGGTGCACCTAAGGAGGAGATACTTTTTAGCAATTCCAGGCGTTCATTGGACCAGCCAATTTTTATAAAGCAAACCAGTAGCACCAGAGCAAATAAAATTGGTCGAAGTATGCGCATCGTCAGGCCTGTGTATTCAAGCATCCGTAGCATAAGACGGCTATGGAAGGCGGGAGTGCCATTTTTGCCTCGTTACATGGGTGTAACATATTAGAGCAATGCAGGAGTAATTGCCGAGCAGAAAAAAACGGCCTGTTCATCCTGAACATAGTCACTTTTACGCATCCATGCGTCCGTGACATACCGTTCATCCTGAACATAAAAAAGGCGCGATGCCAGAAAGCATACGCGCCTTTTTCCATAAAATCGGATTCAATAAATCCGACCTTATAACTTTTCTTTGATTCTAGCTGCCTTACCAGTCAACCCACGAAGGTAATACAACTTGGCACGACGTACTTTACCACGCCGCTTTACTTTAATTTCAGCAATCATCGGGCTATGAGTTTGAAATACTCGCTCAACACCTTCACCATGTGAAATCTTACGAACAGTAAACGCAGAGTTAATGCCACGACTACGCATTGCGATAACAACACCTTCGTATGCCTGTAACCGCTCACGTTCACCTTCTTTAATTTTAACCTGTACGATAACGGTATCGCCTGGTGAAAAATCAGGAATGTCTGATCTCAGTTGTTCAGATTCCAATTGTGCAATTATGTTACTCATGGTGCTTCCTCTAGATATATCTATCATTAACAGCTTGTCATAGCTGCTGACGAACTCACCTGAACTCGTCTTTAAAATCGTTTAACAAGGCTTGTTGGCGATCATCCAAAACTATAAGTTTGAGTAGATCAGGCCTTTTTTGCCATGTTCTGCCAAGTGATTGACGTTCTCGCCAATCCTCAATGTGCCGATGATTTCCATTCATCAATACTTCAGGAACCTTTATTCCATTATACTCTTCGGGTCTTGTATAATGAGGATAATCGAGCAATCCGTCACTAAATGAATCTTGCTGTGCTGACTGCTCATGTCCCAAAGCGCCTGGAAGCAATCGAGTCATTGCATCAATACAGACCATTGCGGCTAACTCGCCACCGCTGATGACATAGTCGCCAATTGACCACTCCTGATCCACTTCCTGTTGAACCAAGCGTTCATCAATACCTTCATATCGACCGCATAAAAAAATAACGGATCCTGCATCAACCTGTTTTGCGAGCATGTCTTGATCAACAGGCTTCCCCTGCGGACTCAAATAAACCAATTGAGCTTGCGGATTTTTTTGTCGTACTGCTTGGATTGTCTCTTCTAGCGGCTGCACTTTCATTAACATACCAGGGCCACCACCGTAGGGTCTATCATCAACAGTGCGATGTTTATCTACAGTATAGTCTCTTGGATTCCAGCATTCTAAGTCCAGTAAATTTTGATCCGCCGCACGCCCAACTACGCCGTACTTTATTACTTGTTCAACCATCTCAGGGAACAATGTAATGACATCAATGCGCACCTTATTCAACTCGCCTATTTATCATAGATAACTGGTTACCGACTACGCATCACCAATTAACAATCGGTCGATGATTAATAGTCGGCCTGCCAATCGACTATCATTTGTTTCTTAACTAAATCTATCTCTTTAACAATCTCTTTCATAACAAAGGGAATCAATCGTTCTCTATCACCCTTTACTACCATGACGTCACTTGCACCTGTTTCCATTATTGAATTAACGGTTCCTAGCGCTTCTGCCTGCATTGATTTGACTTCCATACCAATCAAATCAGACCAATAATATTCGTCATTTTGTAACGGCGGTAATTGTTCTTGCAAAATATAGATTTTGCAGCCAATTAATGCTGTGGCCTGATTTCTGTCATCAACACCAACTATATTGGCAATTACATTTTTGCCCTGCAGTCGACCACTGACTTCAACAGTTTTTAGCTGCCCATCAATTTCAACTTGCCAGGGACTATAGCCAACAATATTTTCACGTGGGTCAGTATTCGAAAATACCCTGACCTCACCTTTGATACCTTGAGCACCAAGTATGTGTCCAACACAAACTGCTTCATCGCATTCTTGTCGGACAGTAGGCATATTCGGCTATAACGGCCTTACGCCGCCTTCAGAGATCCTTTTATCAAACTTGATACACGGTCACTAGGTTGTGCACCTTGAGAAACCCAATAGTCAATGCGGTTACTGTCTAAGCGTAATGCTTCTTCTTGGCCACGAGCTTGTGGGTTAAAAAAACCTAAACGTTCGATATAACGACCATCTCTAGGACTACGGCTATCACTTACTACTACGTGATAGAAGGGGCGTCTTTTTGAACCGCCACGAGCCAAACGAATTGAAACCATAAAAAAACCTTTTACTTACCGGATGAAAATATCATCAAACAACAGTTTAAAACTGACTCAAGGTCAGAAGACCGCGTATTGTACCTAAAAATATTAGACTGTGAAGTCCTGAAACGTTCTTTTTAATTGGGAATGAGCACTAAAATTGCATTCCTGGCGGTAAATTGCCTTTTAGGCCACGCATCATGTTAGCCATGCCCCCTTTACTGCCCATTTTTTTCATCATTTTTTGCATTTGTTTATGCTGCTTGAGCAATCGATTCACATCCTGAATTTGGGTACCTGAGCCAACGGCCACTCGTCTTTTTCGAGAACCGTTGATCACCTCGGGCTTTCGTCGCTCTTGTGGTGTCATCGAGTCAATAATGGCAACCATGCGTTTCATTTGTTTTGTATGCGCGGGGCTCTGCATTGCTTTCGATACACCTGCACCCATACCTGGCAATTTGTCCATCATGCTACCAATGCCGCCCATTTTATCCATTTGAACAAATTGATCGCGCAAGTCTTCCAGGTCAAAACCCTTCCCCTTTTTTACCTTTTTCGCCAGCTTCTCAGCTTTATCAAAGTCAACTTTTTCGTGTGCTTGCTCGACCAGCGACAAAATGTCACCCATACCTAGAATTCTTGACGCCATTCGCTCAGGATGAAAAGCCTCTAACGCGTCGGTTTTTTCGCCTGAACCAATATATTTAATCGGCCTTCCCGTTATTTGGCGAACCGATAATGCCGCACCACCACGAGCGTCACCGTCAGTCTTGGTTAACACGACACCCGTTAAAGGGAGCGCTTCGCCAAAAGACTTGGCTGTGTTAGCCGCATCCTGACCCGTCATACTGTCCACTACGAACAGTGTTTCAGTGGGATTTAGTTCCGCATGGATGGATTTGATTTCATCCATCATTTGTTCATCAATGCTCAATCGGCCAGCAGTATCGACTATCAATACATCGGCATTGTGTTTCTTTGCTGAAATTAATGCCTGACGAGCTATATTGACTGGACTTTGGCTGGTATCACTTGGATGAAAGGTCGCGTTGACTTCTCCGGCTAGCGTCTGTAATTGAGCGATTGCCGCAGGTCGATAGATATCTGCGCTGGCAACCATCACTGTCTTTTTATCTATTTCAATTAATCGTCGAGCAAGTTTAGCGACTGTAGTCGTTTTGCCGGCACCTTGTAGGCCAGCCATTAAAATGATAACAGGCGGTTTTATGTCAAGGTTAATAGCATCATGCTGGTGCCCCATGATGGCAACTAGCTCATCATTGACAACTTTAATTAAAGCCTGACCGGGCGAAACACTGCCAATGACTGCCTGGCCAAGTGCTTTTTCTTTTACACCTTCAATAAAATCCCTTACGACAGGCAGTGCGACGTCTGCTTCTAATAACGCTTGGCGAACTTCACGTAAGCTGTCCTTAATATTGTCTTCGCTCAACCGCCCCTGACCACGGAGGTTTTTAAGAGTGACGGATAATCGGTCTGTTAAATTTTCAAACATAACGTTGGCTCAATTGCGGCGGCAAATTGTGATTGAATCTGATCACTAAAGCAGTAACCGAATCATCAAATATGGCTAATTATAGCAGCGTGGCTGGGAGAATAAACCAGTAGCTATGACGTATTGAGAAACCATACAGATGTTATCGTTTAAAAACCTCTGAATTACTGATATTTCTGACTTTAAATTAGAGTAATACCTGCTGACATTCTTAAAAAATCAAGTACCCCTCATTTTTCTTAATCTGAGTTAATCAAATATCAGGTCAATCTTTCAAACTATAGGCAATAATAGGTTTGGCGTGAACACCCATTGCACTGCCAGCCAAAATCACAAACATGCAATTATGTGTCGTTATAATGAGTTATATCGTTCAGCCGCATATCACCAAGACTGGTTGCCTGCATCAATCAGCAGACTATTGTCAGTTAAATATGCCGCTAGCAATAGTTTAATCAGTAGAAGCTATCAGAGCTTACGTACCAATTGAGAAAGACCTAAATCATTTAACTCGAGGATAAATCATTAAAAAGCATCTATCAGCTTAACTATAAAAAGTAGTTAGGGGGTTTAATATTTGCCACATATTGCAATGCTTTCCACAAATAACATTCTTCTCAAATCCATACTCAATTATGGATTTTAAGAAGACCATCGTTAGTGCGACATTTAAAGATATCAGTTACACTCCGCAATCTAGACCATAGATAAATAATAATGTCTCCCACCACAGCAAGCGCTTTAAGCCTATTTTTATATTGTTTGTCCACTTTTTTGATTTTCAACCAGCTCAAGCACCATTCAAAAAAGGCAGCTGGGCAGCGTTGGTTATCGCTTTCACTCGCATTTATTGGGCTAAGCTTGCATGCAGTGGCGCTTTATCAGTTAATTTGGCACACTGATGGACTTGACCTTGGATTCTTTGCTGCTTTTTCTCTGGTTACTTGGCTTATTTCGATTCAGATATTACTAAGCTGTTTTTTTCGTCACATCGAGGCCTTGGGAATTGTCATGTTTCCTATGGCGGGTTTAGCCAGCTTGGTTTCAAGCATCACACCCGAAGCACCAGCGCAGTTAATCGCAGTAAGCAATACCACGATACAAGGCCACATCATGATATCTGTTATAGCCTATAGCCTTATTATGCTGGGTGCAGTTCAAGCCATATTACTGGCTTATCAGGATCGTGCCATTCGATCTCACCACCCTGGCGGCTTTATTCGGTATCTTCCACCTATACACGATATGGAAACATTATTGTTTCAATTTCTAGGGTTTGGCTTTGTCCTTCTCAGCGGTTCGCTTATAACTGGATTCTTCTACTTGGAAGATATTTTTGCTCAACATCAAGCACATAAAACCATTTTCTCACTCATCGCTTGGCTTATTCTTGGCACATTGCTATTTGGCAGATTTCAGTTTGGTTGGCGAGGTAGAACTGCAGTCCGATGGACTTTATCAGCCTTTGCATTATTAATGATTGGTTTTTTTGGCAGTAAGCTTGTTTATCAATTTATTATTTAGCTGAACGCTAATAAACTCTCATTAACGCTATTTAACAAACTACCTAACTACCGGCATTGCCTTGAACGAAATTCCTCTTTACATGCTGTTTCTAATATTAGCCCTCCTGATTCTATTGTCAGCTTTTTTCTCTGGCTCTGAAACAGGCCTGATGAGTCTGAATCGTTATCGACTCAAACACCTCGCTGATAAGAATCACGGCGGCGCCAAACGAGCGGCCGAGCTGCTGGCCGATCCTAATAAGCTCATTAGCCTTATTTTACTAGGCAATAATTTTATTAATATTATACTGACTCAACTCGCGACCTACATTGGTTATTTAATGTTTGGCGATGCCGGCATTGCTATCGCTACCGGTGCGTTGACCATTACCTTGTTAATTTTTGCAGAAGTAACGCCAAAAACACTCGCTGCGAGCAGACCCGAATCAATTGCCTTTCCAGCCGCTTATGTTTACAAACCACTGCTTAAATTGCTGTTGCCATTAGTGACCGTCATTAATTGGTTATCGAGAATGGTATTGATGCTATTTCAAGTGTCAAACAAACCAACCGGAAATGACGCTCTAACTTCAGATGAATTGCGAGTGGCTGTCAATGAAACTAGCGGTTTAATTCCTGATTCACATCGTGAAATGCTAATTAGCATCCTCGATCTTGAACGAGTGAGCGTCAATGATATTATGGTACCGCGTAATGATATTGTCGGGATTGACCTTGAGGACAGTTGGAACAACACGTTAAAGCAAATCACGAAACTATCACACACCAGAATTCCAATTTATTCTGGCAATATAGATAATTTACTGGGCATTACACAGTTACGCAAAATTCTGCCTTTATTAATGGATAAAGAATTCAACCCCGAGTCACTGGAGAGACTAACCAGACAAAGTTATTTTATACCAGAGGGTACGCCACTGACGACTCAACTTATCAATTTCCGCAAAAATAAACGTCGCATGGGCTTTGTAGTCGATGAATATGGTGACATTCAAGGCCTAGTAACTATTGAAGACATTCTGGAAGAAATCGTCGGAGAGTTCACCACCGACCCAACGACACTGCACCAAGACTTTTATGAAGATACTGATGGTTCTTATTTAATCGACGGCTCCACTCATATTCGAATGATCAATCGCAACCTCGGCGTCAATCTTCCAGTCGTAGGCCCTAGAACAATTAATGGCTTGATTCTGGAGCACATGGAATTCATCCCCGATGCAGGCACCAGTCTGAAGATTAACGATTACGCTATCGAAGTCATGCAAGTCAAAAACAACATGGTAAAAACAGTGCGATTATCGACTGATCAAATTACGCATGCGCGCCAAATCCAGGCCGAGTTACCGCTAGATGGCTAAAATAAATGAGTAAGAAGCAAGCTCAATACCAGTGTCGTGAATGCACCTGCATGTTGCCGAAATGGCAAGGCCAATGCCCTGACTGTAAAAGTTGGAACAGCGTCGAAGAATTACCCACTATCGTCGGTGCCAGTCAATCAAATACCAACTGGCATGGCAAGGCCACTAGCAGCAATTCCATTTTGCTTAGCGAAGTCCCAGTTACCGATACACCTCGTTTTAGTAGCGAAATTTCAGAACTTGATCGCGTATTAGGCGGCGGCTTGGTACGTGGGTCCGTTATTCTACTTGGTGGTGATCCTGGCATTGGTAAGTCGACTATATTGCTGCAATGCCTGGCCAAAATTAGCGTTAACCAAAATGCACTTTACGTCACCGGCGAAGAATCCCCCCAACAAGTGAGCATGCGCGCCCAACGCCTTGGACTGCCGAATGAATATTTAAAACTATTAAGCTCTACCTGTGTCGAAGAAATAATTGCACAAACCGCACTTAACAAGCCGGTTGTTATGGTCATCGATTCAATCCAAACTATTTATACTAATAGCCTACAATCGGCAGCCGGCTCGGTCAGCCAGATACGGGAAAGCACCGCCATTTTAGTTCGGCTCGCCAAGCAAAGTAATATCGCTATTTTTCTAGTGGGCCATGTCACTAAAGAAGGTCAGCTCGCTGGGCCACGCGTACTCGAGCACATGGTCGACACCGTGCTCTATTTCGAAGGCGATAGCTCTACCCGTTATCGAGTCATTCGCGCCGTCAAAAATCGCTTTGGGGCGGTTAACGAGATCGGCATATTCGCGATGACTGACGAAGGTATTAAGCAGGTAAGCAATCCCTCGGCCATATTTTTATCGCAACACGACAAGCCAGTCTCAGGCAGCATTATCATGGTGTCTCGTGAAGGCACTCGACCTATTCTGGTAGAAATACAAGCTTTGGTCAGCGAGAGTCATTCGGGTCATCCTCGGCGTATTAGCGTAGGGCTGGAGGCCAACCGGCTCGCAATGTTGCTCGCTATTTTACAGCGCCACGGCGGCATTCCACTTTATGACCAAGATGTTTTTATCAATGCTGTAGGTGGTGTTCGTATTGCTGAAACAGGCGCAGATCTAGCCGTCATCCTCGCCATATTGTCGAGCTATCGCGACCGTCCAGTTAGCAATCGGCTGCTGGTATTTGGTGAAGTCGGTCTATCGGGCGAAATCAGGCCAGTACCCAATGGCGAAGAGCGATTGCGTGAAGCAGGCAAACATGGATTCGAGACTGCAATTATACCCAAAGCCAACATGCCTAAACGTAATTCTATAAAAAATATGAAATTGATTCCCGTCAACCATTTGGCTGACAC
>CAWVZP010000056.1:0-15346 GCA_963934675.1 uncultured Gammaproteobacteria bacterium
AAGCGGTTGATGTGGCTGGTAACGAAGCGACAACGACTCAAGATGTCACGGTCGATGCTGCGGTTAATGCACCAACCATTACCATTGCTGGCGATTCGAATAATGACCTAACTTATAGTACCGCTGAATTAGCGGTAGGTGCTGCGGACACAGTCACTGCTACCATTGAGATTCCAAGTAATGCTATTGCTGGAGATAAATTAACCTATACAGTAGATGGTGGGGCAACCGAAGTTGAAATTGAATTAACTGATGAAAATATTATAGCGGGTATTCCTGTAGAAGTATTACCAGAGGCAACAATCTCTGCCACTATTACCGATCCCTCTGGCAATACTTCAGACTCAGCTACGGCAACTGCCTTTGCTACTTTTGATGATGCGCAAGTGCAAATTACAGGCGTAGCGATTACCTCCAGTTTTAACGAAGTATCAATTTACTCAGGTGCATATTTATCTGTTGGGGCATTTGGCGTTCTGAATGGTGGCATTCTTACCAGTGGCTATACATCTATTGGTGCAAATGGAACACTGGGTGGCAATATTTCCTCAGGCGGCTACACATCAACGGGTGCCAGCGCCATTGTTAATGGTTCCGTCTTATCTGGTGGTTATGTCACCACGGCTGCTGGCTCCACAATCGAGGGTGCAATTGCAGCAGTCGCTGCTATTACACCATTCGCAGGGACTTCACAAGACGAATTGGATACTTCACTGGTGTTGTCAGAGCAGGCGGACGCTAAGCAACGTGTGGCTTATGCCCAAGACACTTTAAAAGCAATTCAAGGTGAGGTCTTGGAGGCATCTTTGGTTACACAAACACTCAATGCAGGGGTTTACGAGGCGACTAATCTTGGTACGGTAGCTGGCTCAACATTGACTCTTGATGGGCAAGGTCTTGCCAATCAGACCTGGATTTTTAATGTCACTAGCATCTTGGCCCTGGGTGCAAATACCAAGATAGAACTCATTAATGCTGGTGAAGGTGCTTCAGTTATCTGGAATGCTCATGAAGGTTATGCATCCATTGGTGCCGGTGCGGAGATTTTAGGTACGATTTATGCGCTAAACTATATTTCTGTCGGAGCCGATGTAATTGTTACAGGTCCAAATGGAACGAATGGCGGTCTATTTACGCAAAGCAATTATATGACCTTTGGTGCGGGTGTTCATGTTGGGATTGCAGACAGTACGACAAGTGCTGTGAGTACGAACGAAGTAACGGGGACCGCAGAGGCCGGCAGTCAGGTTACCATCCATTCAGAAGGGTCAGTTTTGGGCACAGTTGATGCGGATAGCACAGGCAATTTTACCTATATGCTCACAGCTCTCAATGTCATTACCTTAGCCGCTGAAGCCAACAACATCATCACCGCTTCCATCGTTATTGGTGGGGAAACCGTTACGTCCGATGACTTTACCTACAATGATCAACTTGTCGGCTCATACGGCGATGATACTCTGGTGGGTTCAGTTGGGATCGATACCATGGAAGGTGGTATTGGTGATGATATTTTAAAAGGTGGCGATGGCAATGACTACCTTATCGGTGGCGCTGGTGCTGATACATTCATTTGGCAAGATGGTGATGTAGGGATCGATACTATTAAAGACTTTAGTTTTGCCGAAGGCGATAAGCTCGACCTAAGTGATATTTTACACGTTACTACAGGTAATGTTCTAGATGATTATTTGAACTTTTCGTCTGCTAATTCTGACACGACCATTGATGTTTTTGTGGGAGGAGATGCATCTGCTTCTGGTACGCCTAACCAGACGATTATTCTTGAAGGTGTTGATTTAGGTAGTGACGACGTTGTTATTATTAATAATTTATTTAGCGGTGACAATGCAGGGACGTTAATCATTAGTGACGTTCCTGCAATTGACTCTTCAACTATGGTACTGAATGAAATCCCAGAGACTTCTTCATAGGTGTTAAGCTAGAGCCATATTAGAGAGCAGCCGATAGTTGGTTGCTCTTTTTTATTCCGAAAATTTACTTTTTCTTGTTCGGTATCTTTTAAGCTTGCCCCTTTTTGTAAGAGAATTTTGATGCCTTCTTCAGTGAAACAAGAAAAACAGTGGACTATTGATGCAGGGCAGCGGAGCGTCAGCGAAGATCCACTTCTGAATTGTTTAACCTATTTGAGTGAGCATTTTGGTAACCCTTGCTCTGCAGATGCATTATCTGCAGGACTGCCGTTAACAAGTAGTAACCTTTCCCCAGAATTATTACCACAAGCTGCCGCTCGCGCAGGTTTAAGTGCAAAGTTAAGTCGTAAAAGCTTAAATGATATTCCCGCAATGCTATTACCTTGCATTTTGATGCTCAAAAATCAAAAGGCGTTCATATTGCAAGAACTCGACATAGAAGCAAATAAAGCTATCGTCACTCTGCCTGAAATAGGCGCTGAAGTAAGAATGACCATCGAGAAGTTAGAGTCTGTTTATGTCGGTTATTTGTTTTTAATCAAGCAAAAATACCATGCTGATCGTGATTTTGATGTCCATATTAGCGATACTAAAAAGCATTGGTTATGGCAAAACATTCGTGAGTCGGCCCCAATATATCGAGATGTTATAATCGCATCAATTTTAGTTAATATTTTTGCTCTAATTTCCCCATTATTAGTGATGAATGTATACGATAAAGTGGTGCCTAATTTAGCTTTTGAAAGCATGTGGGTACTCGCAATTGGTGCTTCAGTTGCTTATATATTTGATTTAATTTTAAAGCAATTGCGAAGTTATTTGATAGACATGGCGGGTAAGAAAGTTGATGTCCAAGTCTCTTCCAAGCTGTTTTCCAAAGTTATTGGTATTCCGCTGGAGAAACGTGCACCAAGTGTTGGAGGGATGGCTAGGCAGCTTGGCGAATTCGATAGTGTCCGCGAGTTTTTATCATCAGCAACCATTACTGCTTTAGTGGATCTTCCCTTTTCTTTGTTATTCATCTTTATCATTTATCTAGTGGCAGGCGATTTAGCGCTGCTTTCTATTGTTGCGAGCGTGTTAATTATTGGTTATGCATTAATCAAGCAGACCAAATTGCGTTTTGCTATTGAAGAGAGTAATAAGTTTTCTGGTTTACGTCATGGACATCTAGTTGAGAGTTTATCGGCGTTGGAGTCGATTAAAGCTAATGGGGCTGAAGGTATTGTGCAAAATGCTTGGCAAAAAATGTTGGGTCACACCTCAAATTGGCAGCTAAAAACTAAAATGATCACTAATTCAGTGACAAATTTTGCAAGTTTTGTCGTGCAGATGACCAGTGTTGCGGTACTAGTGCTGGGTGTATATCGCGTTTCTGACGGTCTTATTTCAATGGGCGGAATTATTGCGGCAGTTATGTTGACGAGTCGTGCTGTTGGCCCAATGGCAAAAGTAGCTTCTTTAATGACTCGTTATAATCAAACTGAGAGTGCTCTGCGACAGCTTGATGCTATCATGGAACAAGAGGATGAATTTGAAAATAAAGGGCAATTAGCCAGTCGCTCTCAATTAGAAGGCCATATTGTGGTTGAAAATGTTGGCTTTAACTACCCAGGTATTCAGAAACCTGCTTTGCATCCTTTATCGATAAAAATCGTACCAGGAGAAAAAATTGCCATTATCGGGCGTAATGGTTCAGGAAAGAGTACTTTGGCAAAATTGTTATTAGGTTTATTTAAACCAACACTTGGCAGTATTCGTTTCGATGGCTTACATCAGGGGCAGATTCATCCAAGCGACCTGCGCCGTAATTTTGGTTATTTAGCCCAGGATATCGTCCTATTTCATGGTTCAATTAAAGACAATATACTGTTTGGCACGCGCCAAGTAACTGAATATCAGATGATGCGTGCCGCTCAGCTATCGGGTGTGTCGATGTTTACGGATCTTGAATCAGAAGGGTTAGATTTACAAGTGGGTGAAGGCGGAAAATCTTTATCACGTGGGCAGCGCCAAGCAGTGGCTTTAGCAAGGGCGATCTTAATTGATCCAAAAATTTTGTTGTTAGATGAACCGACTGCGAGTCTCGATGCGAGAGCCGAGCAAAAATTTATGCATTCGATGATTCAAACCGCTAAAGATCGCTCGCTTATATTAATCACCCATAAAATGGATCTGCTAAAGTTAGTTGATCGCATTATTGTGTTAGATAACGGACGTCTAGTCGCTGATGGGGGCAAAGAAACAATCCTTGCAAAGCTTAAAAGTGGCGCATTGGTGGCTACAGCTGTAAAACAATGAAGATAACTAAAGAAGATCTCGAAATGGCGGATGATGTATACGGCGCTATTTTAACAGAGATACCAAGTATTCATCGTTTAACTATCTGGTCATTAGCGGCACTGTTTGTTTGCTTTTTCGTTTGGGCCTATTTTGCTGAATTGGATCGTGTTACCAGAGGAGAGGGTAAAGTCATTCCATCCACTCAGATGCAAATTATTCAAAGCCTTGATGGTGGGATTTTACAAGAGCTGTACGTTAAGGAGGGAATGGCGGTTAAAAAAGGACAGATGCTGGCCCGCATTGATGACACCCGTTTTCGCTCTGATATGGCGCAGCAAAATAAAGAAGTGGATGCGTTGCGTGCAGATATTATTCGATTGCGAACCGAGTTAACCAGCATACTATTTGCTGACGTACCTAACTGGAAATTACAAATTAAGATCAGTAAGCAACGTTTAAAGTTTCCTGACGACTTAAATCAAAACTCTCCGAAATTAGTTTCATATCAACAGGATGAGTATAACGGTCGGCTTAACAATCTTGAAAATAAAGTGGCTATACAAGGGCATCAAATAATACAGCGGCAACAAGAAATAAAGGATCAGGATTCAAAGATAGGAACGTTGAAAGCGAGTTTAAAGCTACTCAATAGAGAGCTTACGTTAACTCGGCCGCTGGCAGAAAAAAATATCGTGCCGGAAGTTGAACTGCTAAAATTAGAACGATCGCTTAATGATATTCAGGGTGAATTAAACTCACTGCGTACAATAAAGCCTAAACAACAGTCAGCATTTGAGGAAGCGGTTTTAAAACGTCGGGAAGCGGTGCTTAACTACCGCGCAGACGCCCGAGCACAACTGAACGAATTACAAGCAAAATTCGCTCGTATTACAGAAGCCCAAGTGGGTGTTCAGGATAAGGTTAAAAAAGCATTAATCAGCTCCCCTGTGGTCGGAACAATTAACACGCTTTATATCAGTACATTAGGTGGCGTAATTAAACCAGGGCAGGCATTATTAGAAATTGTGCCGACGGAAGATAAGTTATTAATTGAAGCAAAAATATTACCCAAAGATATCGGTTTTATTCATGTTGGGTTACCGGCCATGGTCAAAATAACCGCTTATGATTTTACTCGTTATGGTGGTCTTTCTGGCATTGTTGAACATATTGGTGCAGATACAACACAAGACGAGGACGGTAATAGTTTTTACATAATAAGAATAAGGACAACAGACTCGAAGATACAAAGCAAAGAGAAAAAGGATATGCCTATCATTCCTGGAATGTTGACCTCGGTGGATGTCATTATGAGCAAAAGAAGCGTACTTGAATATATTTTAAATCCTATTTTACGCGCTAAAGACATGGCGCTTAGAGAAAATTAAATCGTTATACATATAAATATTAAAGGAGTGTCATGAAACGTTATAAATTAAGATTGGTAAAAAAATTAGTGACCGGTTTGCTATGTGCATCGATGTTTGTTCCTTTATTGTCTAACGCCCAGTCGTTAGAGCAAGCGGTTGCTTATTCGTTAGATACTGATCCTGACATTAGGGTCGCTTATACCCAATTTAAAGTATCTGAAAAACTAGTGGAGCAAGCTGAAGCGGGCTATTTTCCAACGATTGATTTAACTGGAGGAATTGGTCTTGAAAATACGGACAGTCCCAGTACGCGAAGTTCAGGTACGGACAATGAAAATTTAGTGCGCCGAGAACTTGGCGTTAGTTTTAAACAAAATTTGTTTAATGGTTTTCAAACCAGCAGTGAAGTTAGCCGCAGCAGTTACTCCTCAACGGCAGAGCAGTGGCGTTTATATAGTAAAGCTGAGGATTTGGCGCTAGAAGTAAGCAAAGTTTATGTTGCTCTAATTGAAGCTAAAAAACTGGTGAAGTTATCAGAGAAAAACCTCGCCTCTCATCAAAAAATATATGAGCAGATAAAATCTCGCACAGATTCAGGCTTTGGTAGCAGTGCTGAACTATCACAGATCAATGGCCGCCTTGGGAACGCCCATTCAAATTTGATTGCCTCCAGGAATAATTATTTGGATCGTGAAGTCATGTTTTATCGAGTTATTGCCCAACGTCCAGATAATTTAGTTGTGCCTTACCCTGATTCATCACTATTACCTGAAAATAAAAACGAAGGCTTAATAACTGCACTGGAAAACAACACTGTTATTAAAGCCGCAGCAAATGATATTAATGCTGCAAATTATCAATATAAATCTGCAAAATCGACTTATTATCCAAAAGTGTCACTTGTTATTAATGCCAACTTTGATGATAACCTAGATGGTATTGATAGTGATTCTTTGGGTGCTAATGGAGAATCGAATGAGGTTTTGGCGATGGTGCGATTTTCATATAATATTTTTTCTGGTGGAAATGATAAAGCCTATGCCAAAGAGACTGCTTATAAAGTGAATCAAGCAAAAGACCTTAATCGCAGCGCCTATCGCCAGGTAGAAGAGGGTTTTATGCTATCTTGGAATGCTTTTGAGCAGCTTAATCTACAAAAAAAATATATTAAAATTCATGTTGAATCTGCAAGAAATACACAGTTGGATTATCTGCAGCAATTTCGTATTGGGCAGCGCAGCCTGTTAGATTTACTCGATACTGAAAATGAACTGTATCAGTCGCGCATCGATTTTTTAGGTGCGGAGATGAGCGAAATCATCGCACGATATCGTATTTTACATTCAATGGGTCTATTACTTGATTCATTAAAAGTGACGCGTCCAGCATCTTGGTAAGGTCAACAAAATTTCCGGAGGGAATGACACAATGAATTATATAATGACAATTCTGTTAGCCTTATCTATCTCAGCCTGTTCAATACAGGTTAAAGATATGACACCTGAGCCGACGGTACAAAAATTTGATTTAGCAGATAGCGAAGCCGATGGAGTTATCAATGCCCGCGATGAATGTCCAGATAGCCTTGAAGGAGCTTACGTTGATAATGATGGCTGTGGATTCGATCGCATAAAAAAAGTAAGGCGCAAATTGCGAGTGAATTTCACTCGTGGTTCTTATGTTGTTGAAAATGACTCTTTACCTGAAATAAAGCAGTTATCTGATTTTATGAAAGATTTTCCTGACGCTAACCTGATTATTGAGGGGCATACTAGCAAACGGGGCGCAAAAGCGTTAAATAAAAAATTATCGCAAGATAGAGCACAGGCCATCAAAAATATATTAGTGAATACGTTTGATATTGATCAAGCTCGCATTACTGCAATAGGTTATGGCTTTAATAAACTTATACTGGAAGGTGACGATGAGGAAAGTCATGCTCGTAACCGTCGTATTGTTGCAGAGCTTTCTAGTTATAAATCTCTTACTGATATGAAATGGACGATTTACAGCGTTGATCAAGCTGTGGAATAAGTATTCACGACGGTGAGTATTACCAGCAATAAAGTTTGGCTGTCCTTATTGATCAGTCTACTACTGCTAATAAGTACAGCTTTACTTTATGCTAAATCATTCAGTGAGTTAAACGAGTCTAAAATTATTACTGCGCTATACAATTATTATGGTGAGCGCGCAGCTAAAAGGGGACAGGCCTGGTTTGACATGATGCAACTATCTAACAATTTAACTGCGCCCGAAAAAATTAAGAATGTTAATGATTTCTTTAACCAGTTGAATTTTATTGACGATATTAAGCTTTGGGGAGTTAAAAATTACTGGGCTACACCGATTGAGTTTATTGGTGTTAATGGTGGTGATTGTGAGGATTTTGCCATTGCTAAGTATTTCACGTTACTTGAGCTTGGCATTGCAGATCAAAAGATGCGTATTATGATGGTAAAAGCATTGACACTTAATCAATATCATATGGTCGTTTCTTATTACGAAACTCCAAGTTCAGTACCACTGATTCTTGATAATATTGATAACAGAGTCAAACCGGCTTCACAGCGAAATGACTTAGTGCCGATATACAGTTTTAATGGTAAACAGCTTTGGCTCAATAAAGAGAAAGGGCAAGGTGAATTAGCCGGCAGCTCAGGACGCCTTAAACAATGGACAAACTTAAATCACCGGTTACGCATTTCAAATATGAAACAACCTAAGTTGAGAATGGAGTAAGTATTAAATGACTTTGTTTAACCAGATTAATTCATTGTTGCTGGTACTATTTTTGCTGGTAATGTCGAGTTTATTTTATTTTCAATTTACAGAAACCACTGCATTTATGAGCAAGCAAATGGAGTCGGATCTCAATAACACCAGCACTTCACTAAGTTTAATGTTAAAGCCACATCTTAAAACAGGTGATGTTGCTACCGTTGAAACATTAATAAATGTTATTTTTGAAGGCGGTTTTTATCAAAACGTTAGCTTGACTTGGCTTGTCGATCAAAAACAGCAAGTTTGGCAAAATCCTAACAGCATAAGGGATGTGCCGCAGTGGTTTGTTAATTTAGGGTTGTTTAAAGGGCAAACACAAGAAACTATTATTACCTCCGGATGGTTACAGTTAGCGACGTTAGAAATACAATCAAACCCCGCTATTGCTTATCGTGAATTATGGCGGATCATGACCAATATGGCGCTGGTTTTAATGGTTATTTTCTTTATTTCAATCTTTGTATTTCGATTGCGTTTAAAGGTAATACTGAAACCCTTGGATGCGGTTGCTGTACATGCCCATAATATTGCACAACGAAAGTTCAGTGACGATTTAGCGCTTCCTAAAACGACAGAACTTAAAAAAGTAGTGTTAGCGGTTAACTCGATGTCTGGACAATTAAAATTAGTGTTTACTTCGCTCGATGACCAAGTTACTTTGTTAAAAAATGAAAAATTATTTGATGCTGTTTCTCAATTACCCAATAGAACGCATTTAACTGGGCAATTAAACAGCTGGTTAAATGATCCCAGTATCGGCGCATTATTATTAGCTGAATTCGATTGGCTTGATGATATACACCGACAATTTGGCTATCAGGTACGAGATCAAACCATAAAAATTATGGCGAATAAATTACAGGAAGTTCTACCGCAAAGTTTTATTGCCCGAATATCCAATACTGAATTTGCTTTTTTGGTAATGAATGCAGATACGAAAGAAATAAGCCATTATTTACAATTGTTAATACGACTAATCAATCAAGAAATGTTGAAGGCAGGTTGTACTCCCAACTGTGATTTTGCCATTGGCATCAGTGAAAGAACAAGCAACGTAACACGTGTTGAACTGTTGTCGCAGGCAGATCATGCTTTGCAGAAAGCTCGGTTAGGAAATCAACTTAGCAAATGGTTTGCAGCGGATGTTGAGCAAGAGTTTACCCAAGAAGAGTGGTGCTCGCGCTTGGAAAAAGCGATTGCCAACAGTCAGTTTACCTTTCAATGGCAGCCTGTACATCTCATGGGAAATGGTCAGGTTATGCAGCGTGAGATCTATTGCCGTTTACAAATCGATGGCGAAAATACTCGTGCGGCTGAATTTATGCCCTACGTAGAACGCTTAGCATTAGGTCACCAACTCGATAGATGTATATTAGAAGAGATCATTGAAAACAAGATTCTAACAATCAATAAAGAACCGGTGGCGATAAATCTAACCCGTGACAGTATCGTTAATGAGACATTCCATACTTGGCTATTTGCGTTTTTAAGCCATAATAACAATGCGCATTTGATTCACTTTGAAATATCCGAAACGGGGGCCACTAATTGTTTGAATGAGGCTATTCAACTCCGTGACATTATAAAAAAGGGTGGTGCGCAATTTGGCATAGATCATTGTGGGAAACAGCTGGGTTCGTTAGAATATTTACAGTCTATAAAACCAGATTATGTAAAATTAGACCTTTCGTTATCGAGCTATCAAGACGAAGTAGGTCAAGATAATCTATACAATATAGAGCTTTGCCGAGCATTAGTGAATATTGCTCATGGTTTAGAAATTAAAGTTGTGATCACCGGCATCGAAGACGACAAACATCTGCAGACGTTCAAGGTGTTGCAAGTTGAAGGTTATCAAGGTTATATCTCAGCCCCCATTGAGATATATACTCAATCTACTTGAAAATAATGGAGTCAGTATGTTGAGTAGTAAGATCTTTTTATTCTCCAAGGTCTCTACCCAATCGCCTATTCTCCTTTAAGAAATTTTTACATTTTCGATTAACTTGTGCCCGAACGAGGAGTCAAAGTAAAGATGTAGATCGCGCCAGTATAAAATATTGGTTTTTAAGACCAACATGAAAATATTTCAAAACCTCAGGTACTGTCACATTTACTAGGCAATAAACAGGGCATCTCCATATTAGAAAATTTAAATCTGGTCCAAACTCCTGTGCTTGAAGGGATGTTGGGCTAGGTAAAATAGTTGATAAATTTAAACAAACGGTTCCTTCCTAGTGGCTCTACAACTTTCTTATCAAAGAATGGATGTATCAGTCCAATAGCCAATAATTCGACCAAATTATCGCCAAGTATTTCATTTTAAGTTTCGTTAGTAAGGAGCGACTTTTCACAAGCTAGAATGCCACGAATCCACTGCTTCCTCTAGTTGTTGGCAGGGTTGTTTTATGTGGTATGACGTGGCGACTAACGACTTAAACTTTCTTTAGAAGTTTCGACTCAAATAGCACCAATGTTTTGGGTCGATGATCAATTGTTGGAGAAAGTGCAGTGCGTTTTCAGGGATTGAAGCTCGCTGATCATTGCGTAATATTCTGACGTTCTAATCAACTAGTTTTATTTAATCAGTAAATTGAATTGTTACAGTATTTCTAGAGAAGCGGAATATACGTTGAGTACAATGGGAACTGCAATTGTACTAGGGGGTAACATCGAGTGAAACTAACGCCTTCTCTGGTCTTTGCATCACGGTTTTGTTTGAAAGTGGGCTTGATTAACTTAAAGGTGGAGCACTGATGTCAATTTATTTTGATGGGTTTCTATGACAGTCTTCGGTGTCTATGATTGCCATTCAAATGGCAAGAATTGTCACTTAGATAGGGTGATGTTGAGAGGCAGAGATACCCGTTCTCAAAACTCAAAGTGTTTTTTTATTAAGTTGCTTAGTCCAGAACAGATGTAATAACATTACCCACATCAACAATATGCCATAGTATATTTCAGTGAGAGTGAGAACCAAAGACTGTTATGTTTGCAAGGGCGCAAAGGAAGTCCTGTATAGGTGTCAATACCAAGACTTAAGGGAATGGGTGTTCCTTTGTGGAAAGTGCCTTACGGAGGTTAAAGCAGAGTTTGAGGATGCTTACAAATACGGTGGAACTTGGAAGAGTAAGAAGAAATAGGCACACCCTCAAAACTGAGGTTTTTTTATTCTATAATTGCAGTAGAGATACTTTTATAAAATAGGAGGGGTTTGAGAAAAGTACGATTAGGAATGTTTTTATTGGTTTCATTAAAGAACTATACCAAAATAGTTTTGATGTCCAAGCCCTATGGCCGAAAAACTAATGTCAATTGACTGGCAATGATCGAAGGTTTAGCCGATGAGATAAAAAACAGCTTGTTATGAAAAAAGTAGAACAAACGACATATCCTCTTCAATTGGTTAGTACCTTTACAGCATTTCTAGTACCAGCTGGATTGCTAAACTGAGCAGTATTAAACCAAAACATCTGTCTAGCCAAACAGCTTTTCGTTGGAGTTTTTCAAGCCAACGCTCATTTGAAAACACCCATGCAACTATTACATACCAGCCACCGTCGATAACCATCGCTGTTGACGCATAAATAACTTTTGCGATTATAGTGGTGTCCGTGCCAATGACCTGACTGAAAATAGCAATAAAAAACACGGCGATTTTAGGGTTTAAAAACACAACCATAAAACCATCGCGTATGGCGTCTTTTGTGTCAACTTCAGGCAGGTTTTGGTTAGGGCTCGATTTGCTCAATAATCCTTTAATACCAAGCCACGCTAGGTAAGCAGCACCACTCCATTTTAAAGCAGTGAACAATGTTTCAGAAGTAACAATAACTAGGGCAAGGCCAGAAATGCACGCAAAAGCATATAAGCCCACGCCTAAACCATGCGCAATGGCAGCACTGATGCCCTTATTTCGGCTTCCACTGATTGTGTGTTTTAAAACCACTGCCAATGAAGGGCCTGGAGACATAGCGCCCAAGCAGCAAATACCCACAATAGTAAGCCAAGAAGTTAGGAGCATAATGAATAGTCAGTTGTTAAAATGTTTGTGCAGTTTGTTTCACTTTAATGAAGTTGGCAAGTTCCAACCTCGCCAGGCCAGCGCATTAAATAGTCACCATGTGAATAGCAAGAATACTTGGTTAGTCGATACTAATACGACCCAATTGGTAAGCTCTGAATCAATATTTGGAAAGCGACGCACCCTGAAAAAGACAGCCTGACTCGCAATAGCTAACTAATAATGAGAATGCTTCGAGCGTTCGAGTACAGTTATACCTGGAAAACGGCTCTTTAGGTTAAACTCTACTCTTATTCGCCAATTGATATTTATTTTCTGAGACCAACGGTTTTTTACCGTTTGTAGATTAGGTAATTGTTAAGAGTGCCTTTCCAATATCATTTTTTCTATTATTTAAAAATGGCGCAATAAAGTCGTAAGTTAAGAGTGGAGAGTGCTAATAACCTGTTGCATAGGCACAATGTTTTAAGCTGAGAATCGATTGGGATTTCAGGTTTATAGGGCAATATAGGAATCTGCCTGATGGAGCTTAAAGAAATTGCTCGCCCAGAACAGGCGTTTCGTATTGTGGAAGTAGGGGGCAAGCCTTCGGTAATGTGTCATTGTATGGTGTTGTCAATCTTGATGGCTTTTATGAAAGAAAGTCATCGTCAATATTATAATAACCATGACATCCATGGGGCCCATGCCAGTCCTTTGCCAATAGACCTTGCAGCCGTTTTCCATAGGCAAGAATGAGCCAGCGGTAGTTATTTCATAATTTGTCAGTAAGTACCAACGGCTTCTTTGTCTCGTCTTTTGATAGACTGCAGGGATATCTAGCCCATGAGTCTATACCGTCCTCAAACACTCTTAGCGTTTTCTGATCTCTTTGTTTGTAAGGAATCAGCGTCGATTTATTGGAAAGTTGTGTTAACTTGTGTGTTCGTAATCCTCTCGCTAGTTTGCCATTGGAAATCCATTCGGGGTTTTCATAAACAAGGAAGGCTTTAATGGTATTCTCCAAAGCAAAAGAACTTAGCAGAAAAACAGACCTATTTGTAGCGTCCAGAGTTACAGAGGTAGCGGCATTGTAATCAATCTTTGTGAGCCTTGCGCTGCCATGGTTTCCTCTCAATTGGCAAGCCTGTCTATGGAGATCGTCAGCTACTAGAAACCAACTATGGGGATTGGCCATTTCGACAAAGTCTGTATTACTTATCGACATTTTTTCTCGAGCAAGTTAAGTTTTTCATTCTGGGAGTTGGTGTCCGATGCTTTCAGAAGCGAGGTTATTGTTTGTCTAACAGGATAAATTGAACTATTTGGTGCAATCCTTAGGTGAGCTTCCATTTCCACATATTCCACATAGATGCCGCCAAGATAAATGGAACTAATTCTACTTTGGGTTTCCATTCTTTTCCGTTCTGATGTTTATCTTCTAGCTGCAATGCAGGAGTTTTATATTCATTTTTGACTTCAAGGCCTTAGCTTCTGTATCAAGGGTCTCAGGTAGGGTTTTCTTCTGACCACGCCAAATCGTACTTCATCGCTTTAGCGTGGATTATTTTATTACACGCCTCTCTGATCGATAGGGGTTCATGGTTCTGTCCCTGTGCTGTAATGAGCCCCACTCCATCTGGGAAGTTTGGTTCAATATCTTTCAATGTCCCTAATTTATCATCACACGCTCTTGCTATCGAAGCTAAGGTGGGCAGGTTTTCAGATAACTCCTCGCCTGAATATTGTAAGAAATCGTCGAGAGGATTTGGGTCATCATCACGACTAAAAACAGGAAAATCATAAGCGGCAAATAAACTGCTCAAAAGCCTAAAGCCTGCTTTTATTAAAGTAGCATCAGTAATATTATGAGCAGTTCGCATTACCTCTTCCTTGCATAAAGGCGTGTGTGGCGTACGCGAGTATCAAATATGACACTGCCGCTTTTAATGTTAAATGTAACCAATTAATCTTAGTATATTCTCATGGATGTTTTTCATATCAATAATTGTATAACGCTTCTATTCGTAGATATGAACGCTAATTTTAGTGTTGATTTTTGAGGGTTGAATCAGCTAGTTTGCAAACATCTATATTAAGACGCGAGATGGTTGAGTGATTTCATTAGCTGGAAGATTTGCTGATTAAGGTGATATTCCAGCTGGATTGTTGTGATGTATTGCGCCATTAGTGCGCCATTCATATATTAGACATAAAAAAGGGCTACGAATTAACGTAACCCTGTGATTTATATGGTGGGCCTGGAGTGACTCGAACACTCGACCAATGGATTATGAGTTATTAGGTTGTTTCTTTGATATTATATGAAATTCTTTTAAATTCTTTTAATTACAACAGCTTATAAAATATCGTGATTTTTCCTGTTTGACCTTATTGGCTTAAATTTGCTAGTATTTGATCTCTAGCGCCTACACTGCGCCTACACAGAGCACCAATGGACTTAAATTGGATTCTTTTTTTAGGTGCGCCTACACGGGAAATATAGCATCAATGCGAATTGTTAAGACCTTCGTCGATAAGGTGGAATTGCCCCCGTTTAAACCTGATGGAAAGCCAAATCAAAAAATCTATCGTGACAGTGCCATTGTCGGCTTTGGTTTGCGTGTCACCAGTGCGGGTTCTCGTTCATTCATTGTAGAAAAACGTATCGATGGGAAATCGACTCGAAAGACGATTGGCGCATATGGTGCGTTGACCGTTGAACAAGCCCGAAAAGAAGCAATGAAGTTTTTAGGGAGTGTCGCAATAGGCAAAAATCCAGTTGCTGAAGCTAAAGCAAATCGTGTAAAGGTAGTTTCGTTACAAGCAGTGTTTGACGATTACCTGATATCAAGAGGCGATTTAAAAGCGATTACCGTCAAAGATTACCGAGTCGCAATTGAAAACTATTTATCGAACTGGCTGAAAAAGCCAATGGTCGAAATAACGAAAGATATGGTCGAGCGAGTCCA
>CAWVZP010000057.1:0-15309 GCA_963934675.1 uncultured Gammaproteobacteria bacterium
GAAACATCCAGAGGTGAAGGCATATATCTAACAACAGCGTCAAGCATAGCCTGCACACCTTTATTCTTAAAAGCGCTGCCACAAAGGGTTGGAACTATTTCACCACTTAAAGTTCGCGTCCGCAAACCCTGATAAACCTCATCATGCGTTAAAGTATCTTCTTCAAGATACTTATTCATTAACTCATCACTAGCTTCGGCCGCAGCCTCAAGCATTCTTTCACGCCAATCCAAAGCCTCTGGTAACAAAGCCTCAGGCACTTCATCTTCAATGTAGGTAGTACCCATATTGGATTCATCCCAATAAATGGCTTTCATCTGAACAAGATCAACGACACCGATGAAATTTTCTTCAGATCCAATATTGATTTGAACTGGTACCGGATGACAACCAAGCCGATCTTTTATCTGAGACACTACACGTTCAAAATTAGCTCCCTGTCGGTCCATCTTATTGACGAATACGATCCGAGGCACGCCATATTTATTGGCCTGGCGCCAGACCGTTTCTGATTGCGGCTCTACGCCACCAACAGCACAAAAAACAGCACAAGCACCATCTAAAACCCGAAGTGAACGCTCGACTTCTATGGTAAAGTCAACGTGCCCAGGCGTATCAATGATGTTAATACGGTGCGGCTCAAATTGCTCATCCATACCCTTCCAGAAACAAGTTGTAGCAGCCGAGGTAATCGTGATTCCTCGCTCCTGCTCTTGCTCCATCCAGTCCATAACTGCCGCACCATCATGCACCTCACCAATCTTGTGAGAAACACCGGTATAGAACAATATGCGTTCTGTGGTGGTCGTTTTTCCTGCATCGATATGGGCCATTATGCCGATATTACGATACCGTGTAATGGGGGTCGTACGAGCCACCGTCCTGCCTTCCTAAATATCTTTTTACTAAATTACAGCCGCAATTAGCGACTACTAGTCACTACCAACGGAAGTGAGCAAATGCCTTATTTGCTTCAGCCATTCGATGTGTATCTTCACGCTTCTTCACGGCAGAACCTTTACTTTCTGATGCGTCGAGCAATTCACCAGCTAACTTTTGGCCCATTGTCTTTTCACCCCGTTTTTGAGCCGCGTCAATCAACCAACGCATAGCTAATGTATTACGGCGCGAAACACGAACTTCGATAGGAACTTGATAAGTAGCACCACCAACGCGACGGGACTTAACTTCGACGACTGGACGAACATTTTCCAAAGCTTTTTCCATTAGCTCAACAGAATCCATAGGACTCTTAGAAGCAACACTGTCTAAAGCATAATATAAAATATTTTCAGCTGTGGATTTTTTTCCGCTGCGCATAATCATATTAATGAATTTAGAGATCTGAAGATCTCCAAACTTAGGATCTGGCAAAATTAATCTTTTTGGTACTTCTCTACGTCTTGGCATTTTACTTTAAACCTATGACTTGGGACGCTTAGCGCCATATTTTGAACGACCTTGACGACGTGATGGAACACCTTGAGTATCCAAGCTACCGCGAACAACGTGATAACGAACACCCGGCAAGTCTTTAACACGACCACCTCTAACAAGAACAACTGAGTGCTCCTGTAAATTATGACCTTCACCACCAATGTATGAAGCAATTTCGTAGCCAGTTGTTAAACGAACACGAGCTACCTTTCTTAATGCTGAGTTAGGTTTCTTTGGCGTCGTTGTATAGACGCGAGTACACACACCCCGCTTTTGAGGCGACGCCTCTAGACCGGGTACTTTACTCTTTGACCGCTTTGATTGGCGCGGTTTACGCACCAACTGGTTAACTGTTGCCATGTATTCGACTCTCCTTAGAGCAGACTGCTGATTTTATCTTCAATATACGAACAACAGGCTACACCGATAGGTGGCCTGATATTGGGAGGCGGAATTCTATGGGCGAAAGCCCTTGCTGTCAACAGATGTTTTGCCATTTACAATGACTGTTTTAAGACTAAACCGTAATGACTCTATATTTAAAACATCTACTCAAGCCAACCGACCTATTTCAAACGGGTTTAACTTTATTTTTATAACGTATTAGTGGATCTCTACGGTAAACATACTTTAGCGTGCAGGAGTAAGTCAACACCGCCAATGAGAGTATTTTAATCAGATTAACTCACTTCAACCTTAGCGGCCTAAGATTAGCCTTACCTGATTCACCTTTCTCGAAACATCGCAGAATACAAGCAGTAAAATTCACCTGCTAGGTAATACCAGTTAAATGGCCATTAGGCTTCTTGCCTTCGGATCGTTAAAAATTGAAACGAATATTGTTTGCTGCATTTAAAGTCTAAGTTTATTTAATAACACGTTAAGTTAACGGTTTAGCCCCAAACAGCAAAGGCACTTACCATTACGCTACTACTCAAGGATCTGTCGGTGTGTCTGTGGAGCCTGTAAAAGATAACTCTATTGAACTAGGCTAAACAATGTGAAATAGATCTTTAGTAGATGCCCGGTAGATCGTCATTCATTATTATCAACCAAAGATAAATTGTCTTTAAATTAAGCTATCCTCATACAATTCTGACTTATAAGTCCCTTACATGGTAGGACAAATACAGATTTCATAATGCATTGAGAAACTCGACTACAATCGAGATTAATATTTTTATTATAATACGTAATCATTAACTCAAAACTAAAAAACTGTCAAAACGTCTGGTCTATAGAGCTGGTGAACAATATTTTGAACCATTAAATTCCCACCTTATTTCTTGGGTAGTGTTGAATTTTACAAGCGCTATAAAACAAGGTTATAAATAGAAATGAGGAATAAAGCTCACTTAAACACTATACGAATGTTGCACATGAGTTGAGGAAGGAGGTCGATTTACTTAAGGGCAATCCTATAGAAAGAATGCCGAGGTACGTAGATTTCAGATTTGAAAAATAAAACGTTGAGCCAGCTAGCAACAAATAGTAGCTAGCTGGCTCTCAGTCATAAAATAAGCTTTTACCAGCCCTATTCTGTACTATTTACGCCGCCAATTGACGGATCAATAGGTGCATCTACCACCATTTCTAAAATACCCGTATCTGCTACAGGTGATAAAGAAACAGCTTCGGACATATCGGGCATCTCAGGCATGATCGGCTTCATACGACGCTTACGACGCTCTTCATGATAAGTCTGGCCTGTTCCAGCAGGAATTAAACGCCCTACAATAACATTCTCTTTCAGCCCGCGTAGGTCATCCTTGGCACCTCTAACAGCCGCTTCAGTTAAGACTCGCGTTGTTTCTTGGAACGACGCTGCAGAAATAAATGACTCAGTTACTAATGATGCTTTGGTAATTCCCAAAAGATCTTGAGTAAAGGTAGCAGGCATTTTATTCAATAATACTGCCTTGTCATTTAGGTCTAACACTCGAGATTTATCAACCTGATCGCCTCGGATGAGGCGAGTATCTCCACCATTTACAATAGTGACCTTACGCAACATCTGACGAACAATAACTTCAATATGCTTGTCGTTAATACCAACGCCCTGCAAACGATACACATCCTGAACCTCATCAACCATATAAGTTGTAAGATCCTGCAACCCTTTAATACGAACAATGTCATGTGAATCTAGCTCACCATCAACCAACACCTCACCTTTTTCAACATGCTCACCCTCGAACACGTTGATATGCCGAAATTTGGGTATCAATGTTTCGATTGATTCATTGTCTGAATTGGTAATAACTAGCCGCTTCTTACCTTTGGTTTCCTTACCATAAGAAACGACACCAGTCATTTCGGAAAGGACGGCTGGTTCTTTTGGTTTTCTCGCTTCAAACAAATCTGCTACACGTGGCAGACCACCCGTTATGTCACGATTTTTAGACGATTCTTGAGGAATTCGCGCAATAACATCACCAACAGAAATGGAAGCACCATCCTCAACATTAACAAATGCGCCACCAGGCAGCATGTAATGCGCTGGAATATTAGTACCCGCGTAACACAAAGGTTCACCCTTATTGTCAATTAACTCAATAGTCGGACGTAACTCTTTACCCGCATTCGATCGAATTGAATCATCCATTACCTCTATTGAGGTTAAACCTGTAGTGTCATCAACTCTATGCTGAACAGTAACCGCTTCCATAAAATCTGAAAACTTAACCTTACCAGCAACTTCGGTAATAACCGGATGCATGTGTGGATCCCAGTTGGCAACGGTCTGACCCGCTTTAACTTTTTGATTATCTTTAACAACAAATTCTGAACCATAAGGAATTTTATAGCGTTCTTTTTCACGGCCGTTCAGATCTATAATACCAACTTCGCCAGAGCGTGATACAGCAACCAACTTGCCAGACACATTCTTAACCGTTTTAACATTATGGAATTTTACAGTACCTTGATTTTTAATCTCTATACTGTTGACCGAGGCAGAGCTGCTTGCAGCACCACCGATGTGGAAGGTCCGCATGGTTAACTGAGTTCCCGGTTCACCGATAGACTGTGCTGCAAGTACGCCGACAGCCTCCCCCTTACCAACCTGATGTCCACGAGCAAGCTCACGTCCATAACACTTTACGCATAAACCATATCTTGCTTCACAGGTAACTGCGGAACGAACAACAAGCTCGTCCACCCCTATTTCATCAATAATATCAACTTCAGCTTCTTCGATCAGCGTGCCATTTTTTATTAGCACTTCGCCATCGTTACCCAATAAGTCTTGTTGTAAAGTACGACCTAAGACTCTTTCGCCTAGCTCAACAACAATATCACCACCTTCAATAACCGGCTTCAATACAATACCTTTCATGGTTCCACAGTCATCTTGATTTACAACCAAGTCTTGCGAAACGTCAACTAATCGACGGGTCAAGTAACCTGAGTTAGCTGTTTTAAGCGCCGTATCAGCAAGACCTTTACGAGCACCGTGGGTAGAAATAAAGTACTGCAAAACGTCTAGACCTTCGCGAAAGTTAGCTGTGATAGCGTTTTCAATAATCGAGCCATCTGGCTTGGCCATCAATCCGCGCATACCCGCTAACTGTCTGATTTGCGCAGCAGAACCACGAGCTCCAGAATCAGCCATAACAAAAATTGAATTAAATGAATCCTGAACAATTTTTTTACCTTTAGAGTCGGTAACTGTTTCCTTACCAATTTCGTTCATCATTGCTCGCGCAACTTTATCGTTAGTGTGCGACCAAATATCGACAACTTTATTGTAACGTTCGCCTGAGGTAACTAGGCCAGTAGACCATTGCTTTTCAATTGCTTTTATATCGGCTTCAGCTGCACTGATCAGAATAGCCTTTTCATCTGGAATAATCATATCGTTAACGCCGATTGATATGCCTGACTTAGTCGCATATTTATAACCGGTATACATCAATTGATCGGCCAAAATAACTGTGTCTTTAAGACCAACATCTCGGTAACAGGCGTCAATTAGTTTAGATACATTTTTCTTATCTAATGTTTTATTAATTTGATCAAAAGACAGACCCTTAGGCAGCAACTCACTTAATATTGCTCGACCAACAGTTGTTTCAACCAAACGTTTGTGTGCAACTTTTTCTCCCTCTTCAATCGTGTATTCAATTACTCGACAACGGATTTTTGCTTGCAAGGCAACGACTTCAGTCTGATAGGCTCGTAACACTTCTTTAGCGTCACTAAACACCATACCCTCGCCTTTGGAGTTTATTTTCTCGCGCGTCATATAGTATAGGCCAAGGATAATGTCCTGAGTCGGTACAATGATAGGCTTTCCGTTCGCTGGTGAAAGAATGTTGTTAGTCGACATCATCAAAGTTCGAACTTCAAGCTGAGCCTCGATTGACAGTGGAACGTGTACTGCCATCTGATCACCATCAAAATCAGCGTTAAATGCAGTACAAACCAATGGGTGTAACTGAATAGCTTTGCCTTCGATCAAGGTCGGCTCAAATGCCTGAATACCCAAACGATGCAGTGTCGGCGCACGATTGAGCATGATTGGATGTTCACGAATAACTTCTTCGAGAATATCCCACACTTCAGGTACTTCACGTTCAACCAGCTTCTTTGCAGCCTTGATGGTTGTGGCCAGACCGCGTAACTGTAGCTTGCTGAAAATAAAAGGCTTAAATAACTCAAGCGCCATTTTTTTCGGTAGACCACATTGATGTAATTTCAGTGTCGGACCAACAACAATAACTGATCGGCCAGAATAATCGACTCTCTTACCCAGTAGGTTTTGACGGAAACGACCTTGCTTACCTTTAATCATATCAGACAGCGATTTTAACGGACGCTTATTAGTGCCGGTAATGGCGCGACCACGTCGTCCATTATCTAGCAACGCATCGACAGATTCCTGCAACATACGTTTTTCGTTACGCACAATGATGTCCGGTGCATTCAATTCAAGGAGACGCTTTAAACGGTTATTGCGATTAATAACACGACGATATAAGTCATTTAAATCAGACGTTGCAAAACGCCCTCCATCTAGAGGAACTAACGGGCGTAAATCGGGCGGCAAAACAGGTAATACAGTCATTACCATCCATTCAGGCTTATTGCCTGAATCAATAAATGCTTCAACTAACTTTAAACGCTTTGAGAGACGCTTGAATTTAGTTTCTGACTTTGTGCTTTCGATTTCTTCGCGCAACGTTATTGTATCGCTTTTCAAATCGACTTCTTTTAACAATTCGTAAATTGCCTCAGCACCCATCTTGGCATTGAAATCATCACCGAATTCTTCAGTGGCTTCAATATACATCTCATCATTCAATAACTGACCTTTTTCGAGCGTAGTCATGCCAGGATCAATGACGACGAATCCTTCGAAATAAAGCACACGCTCGATATCACGTAGTGTCATATCCAACAACAAACCAATACGCGAAGGTAATGATTTTAGGAACCAAATATGGGCAATAGGACACGCCAGTTCAATGTGCCCCATACGGTCACGACGAACTTTAGTCTGCGTAACTTCAACACCACACTTTTCGCAAACAACACCGCGATGCTTAAGGCGCTTATACTTTCCACACAAACATTCGAAGTCCTTGACTGGACCGAAGACTTTAGCGCAAAACAAACCATCACGTTCTGGTTTAAAAGTACGATAATTGATTGTCTCAGGCTTTTTAACTTCGCCATAAGACCATGAACGAACCATATCAGGGGATGCTAAGCCTACTTTAATGTGGTCAAAATCGTCAACCTGACCTTGCTTCTTTAATAAATTAAGTAAGTCTTTCATGATTACTCCTGCTCAAGCTCAATATTTAGGCTCAAAGAACGAATTTCTTTAAGTAATACGTTAAATGACTCAGGCATACCTGCTTCCATACTAAAGTCGCCATCTACGATATTCTTGTACATCTTATTACGACCATTCACGTCATCCGATTTAACAGTTAACATTTCCTGTAACGTATAAGCAGCACCGTAAGACTCTAAAGCCCATACTTCCATTTCACCGAAACGCTGACCACCAAACTGAGCTTTACCACCCAATGGCTGTTGCGTCACTAGGCTATATGGGCCCGTTGAACGAGCGTGCATCTTATCGTCAACCAAATGGTTTAGCTTAAGCATATACATATAACCAACCGTTACCGGTCGATCAAATGCTTCTCCAGAACGACCGTCAATTAATGTCGTCTGACCTGTTTCTGGTAGATCGGCGAGTGCTAGCATTGTGCGTATTTCGTCTTCGTCAGCACCGTCAAACACAGGAGTTGCCATTGGCACACCACGTCTCAGGTTCTTACAAAGTTCCAAAATTTCTGCATCGGTAAATTTACTAAAATCAACTTTGTCACTCGTGCTGTTGTAAATCTTCTTCAAGAAACCACGCAATTCTTCGGCTTTAATATGAGCATCGAGCATGCCACCAATCTTTAAGCCAAGTCCGTTTGCAGCCCAACCTAAATGCGCTTCAAGGACCTGACCTACGTTCATACGTGAAGGAACGCCCAATGGATTCAACACAATATCAACTGGCGTGCCATCAGCACGATAAGGCATGTCTTCTTCAGGCACGATCATCGACACAACACCCTTATTGCCGTGGCGACCTGCCATCTTGTCACCAGGCTGCATGCGACGTTTAACAGCAACATAAACCTTAACCATTTTTAACACGCCTGGTTTGAGGTCATCGCCTGCCGTAACTTTGTTTTTCTTCTCTTCAAATAAAGTATCAAACTCAGATCTTTGACCAGCCAGTTGATCACTCAAAGACTCGAGCTCCTTACTAACATTGTCATCAATCATTCGAATACTTGACCACTGATCACGACTAATCGAGGCAAGGTACTCTTTGGTTATAACTGCGCCACGATTTAGACCTTCAGGACCACCACTGGCTGCTTGACCAGTAATAAGGCGCGCAACACGTTGGTAGATATTGCCTTCAATAATACGGAACTGATCATCAAGATCCTTCTTTAAAGAAATAATTTCTGCTCGCTCATTCTCGAGCGCACGAGCGTCTTTATCAACACCATCACGCGTGAATACGCGAACATCAACAACGGTTCCAACAACACCTGACTTCATCCGAAGCGACGTATCTTTTACATCGGAAGCCTTCTCGCCAAAAATAGCTCGGAGCAACTTTTCTTCCGGCGTTAGCTGGGTCTCACCTTTAGGCGTAACCTTTCCAACAAGAATATCACCAGCTTTTACTTCAGCACCAACATAAACCACACCAGATTCATCTAGCTTAGACAATAGGCCTTCACTAACATTAGGAATGTCAGCCGTGATTTCTTCTGAGCCTAATTTAGTGTCTCTTGCCAAACAGCTGAGCTCTTCAATATGGATAGTAGTAAAACGATCTTCTTTAACGACACGCTCTGACAACAGGATTGAATCTTCAAAGTTGTAACCGTTCCAAGGCATGAATGCGACTTGCATATTCTGGCCTAATGCCAATTCACCCAAATCAGTTGAAGCGCCGTCGGCAAGCACATCACCCATTTCAACTTTATCGCCCGGCTTAACCAATGGCTTTTGGTTAATGCAAGTATTTTGATTAGATCGTGTGTATTTTGTGAAATTATAAATATCAACACCGGGGTCGCCAGCAGTTGTCTCTTTATCATTAACACGAATGACCACCCGGCTTGCGTCAACCGAATCAACAATGCCGCCGCGCTCAGCCTTCACAATAGTGCCTGAATCGATCGCAACAACACGTTCCATTCCGGTTCCGACAATTGGCTTTTCTGCACGCAAACAAGGAACGGCCTGACGTTGCATATTTGATCCCATCAATGCTCTGTTAGCATCGTCGTGCTCAAGAAACGGTATTAATGATGCTGCAACCGAAACAATCTGCTTGGGCGATACATCCATATACTGAATTTTATCGACAGTCATTAAAGTCGCTTCATTTTGAAATCGGCAAGGCACTAATTCGTCAGTCATTAAACCTTTTTTGTTAATGGTGACATTAGCCTGAGCAATTGCATACTGACCTTCGTCAATCGCAGACAGATACTCAACATCGTCGGTTACCTTGCCATTAATTACCTTTCGATAAGGCGTTTCAAGAAAGCCATAATGATTGGTACGAGCATAAACAGACAGGGAGTTAATAAGACCGATATTTGGCCCTTCAGGTGTCTCAATTGGACAAACACGACCATAATGCGTTGGGTGTACGTCACGCACTTCAAAACCAGCACGCTCTCGCGTCAAACCGCCCGGGCCTAAAGCTGAAACACGACGTTTGTGTGTTACTTCTGACAATGGATTATTTTGATCCATGAATTGCGACAATTGACTTGAACCAAAGAATTCCTTAACGGCAGCAGCAACTGGCTTTGCGTTAATAATATCCTGCGGCATCAAGCCTTCAGATTCAACCAAACCAAGACGATCTCGAACCGCGCGTTCTACCCGTACAATACCAGTACGAAATGCATTTTCTGCCATTTCACCAACACTACGAATACGACGGTTACCCAGGTGATCGATATCATCTACTTGACCATTACCATTACGAATATCGATCAATACCTTCATTGCATCAACAATATCGTCAACAGACAAAGTACCTTCACCAATAATTTCTTCTCGTCCAAGGCGACGATTGAATTTCATACGCCCGACTTCAGACAAGTCGTAACGTTCACTGTTGAAGAAAAGGTTCTTAAATAAGCTTTCAGCAGAGTCACGTGTTGGTGGCTCACCAGGACGCATCATGCGGTAGATTTCAACTTTTGCTTCAAGATCGTTTGTTGTTGGATCCAATGCTAAGGCGTTTGAAATGAAAGCGCCATGGTCAATTTCATTAGTAAAAATTGTTTTAATTTGCTTAATGCCTTTTTCACGAATTAATACAATTAATTCTTCCGTAACCTCATCATTCGCACTGGCAAAAAATTCACCTGTTTCAGTATCAACCAGATTGTCTGCAAGGATTTTACCCAACAGAAAATCTTCTGGAACCACCAGTGATTTAATCGCTGATTTTTTCAAATCTTTGACATGCTTAGCGGTAATACGGCGCCCTTGAGGCACCATAACTTCGCCTTTCACAACGATATCAAATGTAGCGGTGTCTCCTTTGAGTCGATCCGCTTCCAAAACCATATCAATTTCAGTTTTTTTGATTTTAAATATGTCATGTTCAAAGAACATATCCAACATCTGCACGCTATCAAAGCCGAGTGCACGCAAAAGAATAGTTGCAGGCAATTTACGACGACGATCAATACGAACAAAAAGTGAATCTTTAGGGTCGAATTCGAAATCGAGCCAGGAACCGCGATATGGAATCACGCGAGCTGAATATAACAGCTTCCCAGACGAGTGTGATTTGCCACGATCGTGGTCATAAAATACACCCGGTGAACGGTGCAGCTGTGAAACAATAACACGCTCCGTGCCGTTGATTACGAAAGTACCATTGTTAGTCATCAAGGGCATCTCACCCATATAAACTTCTTGTTCCTTAACGTCTTTTACCGAACGATTTTTAGCGGAGGCTTCTTTGTCATAGATAACAAGTCGTACAAGCACTCGTAATGGTGCGGCATAAGTAAGCCCACGGATTTGACATTCTTTAACGTCAAATACGGGAGGGTTGATTCGATAGCTGACATACTCCAGCTCAACATTGCCAGAAAAACTAACAATTGGAAAAATAGATTCAAAAGCGCGCTGTAAGCCAGTGCCTTTCTGGATGCCATCAGGATTTAGGAAACGTTTGTACGAATCCGTTTGAATAGCAAGTAGATAAGGTTCATCGATCACTGCGGGTCGTTTACCGAAATCCCTGCGAATACGTTTTTTCTCAGTAAAAGAATAAGCCATTTATAGTCCTCGTAAAAAAACCGTTTGCATGTCACATATAATAGCGCGTTGCTTATTAGGCTATTATGAACAATTCATAATAGCCATAAACAGGCGCGGGCCGACGACGTTTTCCGCCATCAGCCCTTACTTGTAAGTGTTGGGTAGAGTTACCCGACAACTGTTTCAATACTTAATTACTTAAGCTCTACAGTTGCGCCAGCTTCTTCAAGCTGCTTTTTAAGATCTTCAGCTTCTGTCTTAGATGCTGCTTCTTTTATAGTAGCTGGTGCGCTTTCTACCATGTCCTTAGCTTCTTTTAAGCCAAGACCAGTAATAGCGCGAACTGCCTTAATAACACTAACTTTCTTTTCACCAAAGCTAGCTAAAACTACATCAAACTCGTCTTTTTCAGCTACAGCTTCAGCGCCAGCATCGCCTGCAGGTGCTGCCGCAACTGCTGCTGCTGCTGAAACGCCGAATTTTTCTTCCATTGCTGAAATTAAATCGACTACTTCCATTATAGTCATGCCTGATAAAGTTTCAAGTATGTCGTCTTTAGAAACTGCCATTGTTCTTCTCCTGATACAGAAATAATAAAATAATTAAGCTTGTTTTTGATCGCGAATCGCAGCAACTGTTCGAGTTAGCTTGCCCGGTACTTCGTTTATAGTACGCGCAAGTTTTTCTACAGGTGCTTTCATGACAGACATCAGCAAGCTGATTGCTTGATCGTATGTTGGTAACAAAGCCAATCGTTTAAGCTCGGACGGATCCAGCAACTCACCGCCAAAGGCAATTAGTTTAACGACTAGTTTATCGTTGGCATCAGCATACTTTTTTAGAACACGAGCGGCACTGCCTGGCTCGTCCATAGAAAATGCATAGACCATTTGACCTTGTAACGAATCACACATGCAGTCGCAGCCCGTACCTTCAAATGCGCGACGAGCCAAGGTATTCTTGACTACGCGTAAATGAACGTTAGACTCACGAGCCTGAACACGTAATTGCGTCATCTCACCAACCGACAAGCCCTGATACTCAGCCGCTATAACAGAATGCGCATCGGCAGCAACCTGCGCTACTTCGCTCACCACTGCTTGCTTTTGCTCGAGTGTTAAAGGCATATAAGTTCTCCTGATTAATAAACCACACTGAACACATGTTCAGCCCTTCAGTCCCTTATAGCAATGTTAGCCTGAAATCACCACCAGGATAACGCTACCTATTCCCTAACGACTTCTTAACCAGATATTTCTGTCTCAGAAAACCGCCTACGTAGGAAATTAAGGCTCACATCAAAGCCATTAAAAAATAAGCTTAAACGCAATCCTCCTACGGTCTTTGACGAGTCACCGGTGACGTTAATGAAGACGACACCAGATTTCTCAAAGATTATTAAAGCGAATCTATTTTAGCTCTAGACTCGCTTGATCAACCGCTACACCAGTACCCATAGTAGTTGAAATTGATATTTTCTTTAAATAAACGCCTTTCGCTGTACTTGGCTTAGCCTTCTTCAAATCTGCCAGCAAGAATTCCAAATTTTCTCGTAATTGAGCAATTTCAAAACTAGACTTACCGATAGTGCAGTGAATAATTCCACCCTTATCAGTTCGATAGCGAACTTGACCGGCCTTAGCATTTTTAACCGCAGTTGCAACGTCTGGAGAAACCGTACCGACTTTAGGGTTTGGCATTAAGCCACGGGGACCCAAAAGCTGGCCTAATTGACCTACAACACCCATAGCGTCTGGGCTAGCAATAACAACGCCAAAGTCAATATCTCCAGCCTTCATTGATTCAGCCAAATCCTGCATACCAACAACGTCGGCACCGGCAGCTTTAGCTTTTTCAGCATTGTCGCCCTGTGCGAAAACAGCAACACGAACCGTTTTACCAGTGCCGTTTGGCAATACACTAGAACCCCGGACATTTTGATCTGATTTTCGAGGATCAACACCAAGATTAATAGCAGCATCTACCGCCTCGTCAAATTTGGCGGTACTTAATTCTTTTAGTAACTGCAAGCCTTCATCGATTGCATACTGACGAGTTTTGTCAACTTTCTCATTAATTGCGGCAAAGCGCTTTGATGTTTTAGCCATGTTACACAGTCTCCACGTCGAGGCCCATACTACGGGCACTACCAGCAATAATACTTATCGCGGTGTCCATATCGTTGGCGTTTAAATCAACCATTTTAGTGGCCGCTATCTCTTCCAATTGAGCACGAGTTACCTTGCCCACTTTTTTAGTATTTGGAGTACCGCTTCCCTTGGTCAGGCCAGCAGCCTTCATCAGTAACACTGAAGCAGGGGGAGTCTTGATTTCGAAAGTAAAGCTCTTATCACTGTAAACAGCAATAACAACCGGTAAAGGCATGCCTTTTTCTGATTCTTGAGTCTGTGCGTTAAACGCTTTACAAAACTCCATAATGTTAAGACCGTGCTGTCCCAGTGCTGGGCCAACGGGTGGACTCGGATTTGCAGCGCCAGCAGGCACTTGCAACTTAATATAATTGATTATCTTTTTAGCCATAATGATATTCTCCTGGGTCCAAACGGACTACTTAATTCGCCCTCCCCAATACATGTTTAAAAAATATTTAAAAAAACAACTAAGGTTTTATTACCCTTTCTCAACTTGACTAAAGCCAAGCTCAACGGGGGTTGAGCGGCCGAAGATCTGAACCGAGACTAGCATTTTACTCTTCTCGTAATTGACTTCTTCAACTACGCCATTAAAGTCATTGAAAGGCCCGTCGTTAACGCGAACAACTTCACCAACTTCAAATAAAACTTTAGGCTTTGGTTTATCGACGCCAGCTTCAACTCGATTTAAAATTGAATTAGCCTCAGCTTCGGAAATCGCAGCAGGAGTAGAACTGGTTCCACCAATAAAACCAAGCACTTTAGGCACCTGTTTAACCATGTGCCAGGTGTCGTTATTCATTTCCATCTGAACCAATACGTAGCCTGGAAAAAACTTACGCTCACTCTTCCGGCGAACCCCGTCCTTCATCTCCACAACCTCTTCGGTTGGAATAAGAATTTTTCCGAAGCAAAGCTGAAATTCTGAAGCCAAAACACGGCTTTCTAAAACTTTCTTTACATAAGCCTCAAAACCAGAATAAGCATGCACCACATACCAACGCCAAGCATCATTTACTACCTGCTCGACTTCTGAACCTTCTGCATCGACCTGTTCTTGCGCTTCTACTTCTTCGTTCGACATATCACTCACTTAACCAGATCATTTTAAGTATGTTCATCAAGCCGCCAATATACTGCGAACACCCCAACCAAGAGCAGAATCCACCGCCCAAAGCATGAGTGCAACTATAAACACCATGATCATAACCATTAGTGTTGTTTGAATTGTTTCCTGCCGTGTTGGCCAGACTACCTTACGTACTTCAACTCGGGCATCCTTGAAGAACCCAAGTGCTTTCTTTCCAGTACCAGTGATTGAAACCAGAAAGAACGCAACCCCAATTACAACAAGTAAACCAAGGACTCGAAATAACTGAGACTCACCTTCAAAATAGTAATAACCAGCAACAGCTCCAATTAATATCATTAAAGCAGCTATCAGCTTTAACGTATCCAAACTAGATGCTGGCTGTTCAGCCTTTGCTACCACGAAAATACCCCGACCTTTTGCGAATATGGCAGGACAGGAGGGACTCGAACCCCCAACCTGCGGTTTTGGAGACCGCTGCTCTACCAATTGAGCCACTGTCCTAAACTTGTCGACGGATCTAACATTCCGCCCTAAATATTATCGCCTTCAAACGAAGGGCGGGGATGGTAGCCCATCTTCCGCCCTGATGCAATAATATATCTATTTATTCGAGCACAATACTCGACATTCACGCTTAATATCTTTATCGTACTATTTTAAGCAAACTTCAATAAAAATTCTAAGCAAGGATTTTTGCAACAACACCCGCACCAACGGTACGACCACCTTCACGAATAGCGAAGCGTAGTCCATCGTCCATTGCGATTGGTGAAATCAGGGTAACTTCCATCT
>CAWVZP010000058.1:0-15089 GCA_963934675.1 uncultured Gammaproteobacteria bacterium
GTAATGATTGGACTTCCAGCAGGGCGTTAATGTCAACCACTCGGCCTTTAGTTTTGCCGCGTTTGCGTTTACTACTGTTATCGACTGGAGTGAGTTTATTTTTTGCTGAAGACATTAAATTTCACAACCACTATTGTTTATTAGACTTTCGATTTGGCTATCACTCTGAGGTCAAATTTCTGCTTATCGACGATAACTCTGACATGACTGCCACAACTAATTTTTTCAATTTCATCTTGTGCCATCAGTTCAAAAGTGGCTTTTCGGCCCTCAACTTTTTTGAGTGTTGCGGTCACCCTAATATTCATATTTGTTGGCGTTGCCGCGGTATGTTCGATTTCAAGTCGCGTTCCCAATGACTGAGTACTGGCTGGTAATTTCGACTCTATGAGGGCTAGAGCGGCAGCCTCAAATAAATTAACCAAAACCGGTGTTGCCAATACTTTTGCGTAACCGCTGCCAACATGCGGAGCCGTGTGTTGATCCAGTACGAGTGTTGTCTGAGTGACACTGGCCCCGATCTGTAGAAAGTTATTTAAATCCATCATAAAATACTGTTTAGAACAGCCCTTCAACGAGTCCGTCATCATTAAGACAGATATTATCCGCTGATGGCACTCTTGGTAATCCTGGCATTGTCATGATTTCGCCACAGACGGCAACGATGAATTCGGCACCAGCAGATAGACGTACTTCACGGATAGGTACGCTGTGTCCAGTGGGTGCACCGATTAAGCTGGGGTCAGTAGAAAAGCTGTACTGCGTTTTCGCCATACAGATCGGGAAGTGACCATAACCATCAGCTTCAAACTTGGCAAATTGATCACGGACTTTCTTGTCAGCCGTGATGTCATCAGCACCGTAAAGCGTACGCGCAATGTGACGAGCTTTCTCCCATAGAGGCATGTCGTCATCGTAAAGCGTGTGGAAATTTGCCTGACCCGAGTCAGCCACTTCGGCGACATGCATGGCCAGTTCTGTTGTACCTTTACTACCTTCACCCCAATGATTACATTCAAAGGCTTTGACACCAAATTCCTCACAGAATTGGCTAATAGCGGCAATTTCGTCTGCGGTATCCGTGACAAATTTGTTAATAGCAACGGTTACTGGTACACCAAAGCTACTGAGGTTACGCATATGACGTCCGAGGTTTTTGCAACCTTTGGTTACGGCTTTAACGTTTTCTCCAGCGAGCGTATCTTTGGCAACGCCACCATGCATCTTGAGTGCGCGTACTGTCGCAACAAGGACAACGACATCGGGTAATAACCCAGCTTTGCGACACTTAATGTCGAAAAATTTTTCAGCGCCAAGATCGGCGCCAAAGCCTGCTTCGGTAACGACATAGTCGGCTAGTTTGAGTGCTGTCTTAGTGGCGATAACTGAATTACAACCATGCGCAATATTAGCAAATGGCCCTCCGTGGATAAAGGCAGGGTTGTTTTCCAAGGTCTGTACCAGGTTTGGCATGAAGGCGTCTTTAAGTAGCACGGTCATTGCACCCGGTGCATTCACATCACGTGCATGAACGGGCTTCATGTCACGGGTATAACCAATAACGATGTTGCCGATTCGACGAGTCAAATCTTCAAGATCGGTCGCTAGACAGAAGATCGCCATGATCTCTGAAGCAACCGTAATATCAAAACCACTTTCACGCGGTGTGCCGTTACCTGGTCCGCCGAGACCAATAGTGATATCACGCAAGGTGCGGTCATTCATATCTATAACACGCTTCCAGGTGATACGACGTGGATCTAGTCCTGCTTCATTTCCCCAGTGAATATGGTTATCAATAAGAGCGGTTAACAAATTGTGAGCAGCGCCAATCGCGTGGAAGTCCCCGGTAAAATGTAGATTAATATCCTCCATCGGTACAACTTGAGCATAACCGCCACCCGCAGCACCACCTTTCATTCCAAAGCAGGGGCCGAGGCTAGGCTCACGCAGGCATATAACCGTTTGTTTACCGATGCTATTAAGTCCGTCACCAAGACCAACTGTAGTGGTGGTTTTACCTTCACCTGCAGGTGTTGGTGATATAGCCGTAACAAGAATTAATTTACCGTTTTCTTTGGACTCTAATGATTTAATAAAGTCTGCGGTTATTTTAGCTTTATCATGGCCAAAAGGCTGTAACGCACTATTAGGAATTTTTAAATTGTCGGCTATTTCACTAATGGGCTTTAGTGTTGCCGCTCGAGCTATTTCTATATCACTCATGGTTATTCCGATTGGATTAATTTGGTATACTGTATACCAAAAAATAAATGGATACAAGTATTCACCCGGTCCGATCAACGTGCCCGGACTATTCTGGTGATGCATTAATGGGTAGGCGGAGCGTTTAGACGTTTGGCCGGTTTATGGTCTTACTAGGCATGCTGAGGAAGCATCCATTAGGATAGGTTTAACTCAAATTCAGGTTGGAAAAATATTAAAATTTGGCCCCAAGTACCGTTATCAAATACTACTTGGGAGTTAGGTTAGTTGGAAAAATATGGCATATATCTGTGTTTCAGAGGGTTCAGACGGCCGTGCTGTCATCGTCTATTTATTATCCATTTTATAAGTATTGGTTAGGGTACCGACACCATCGATCATGACGTCGACAGTGGTATTTGGCTTCATGGTTTTAACGCCAAGGGATGTGCCACAAGCAATGACATCACCCGGTTCCAGAGTCATATCCCCAGAAATGAGGCTAACTAGATCGAGTGGCGAAAAAAACATGTCGGCAACCGGATAGTTTTGGCGTTCTTCACCATTGACTTCGGTACGCACTATTAGAGAATTTGGGTCATCGAGTTCGGTGATGCAGGGGCCGATGACGCCAAAGCTGTCAAAACTTTTTGAGCGTGTCCACTGAGGGAAGGCTTCATATTTAAACAGTAGGTGAATTGCGGTGACATCGTTGATGCAGGTATAGCCAAGCACGTGGTCAGCCGCATCTTCGCGGCTGACGTTCTTGCAAGTTTTGCTGATGACAACACCCAGTTCACCTTCATAGATAAGTCGGCCATCGTAACCCTCGGGGTGAATAATTTCAGCGCCATGGTGGGAAACGCAGCTGGCTGGTTTGATGAAATAAAACGGAAATTCTGGTGGCGTGAGGTTTTGCGCTTCAGCTAGTTGATGGAAATTATTCCACATAGCAACAATCTTGCTGGGCTGGCAAGGCGCAAGCAAAGTAACGTCATTAATAGAGATGGTTTTGCCGTTGGCCTGAGACTCTTCGTACATATTGCCTTTGTGGCAATGAATAATATCGTTGTCTAAGGTACCAAAACCTTGGCGTTCACCGTGTTGATATCGGACCCATTTATTTGTCATTTAATACTGTACTCAAATTTTTTCAGGAATTGTTTATCTCTAAATTGTATCGATTTACTAGGCTAAAGCAATATAGCGATCCTTAGCTTATTAGAAAAGTGAGGCAAGTTTATTAATTTCAACACCAGTGATAGCCAACACATATCTTGTTTTTATGAATGTCAAAAGAAAATTTAATCGAACCTGCTAATTAACCAGTAGTCCGCAGATATTCAGGAAGAGTGGGCTGAAGTTGGAGTTCTAGATATCAGTATCTATCCAGACTAAGAACGTTTTGGTGATATTGGGTGGCATGGAAAAGTCATTATAAAGGTTTACATTTAATTCTTGTAGGCGTAGATTGATCTTGGTGTATTGTATACCAAGGTGCTTTTGAACGGATATAATAATAATTAAAGATGCGCAGAAGAGCCAAATTTGACCTAAATACTTGGCCTTTAATTTAGTCTAGTTAAGGTTGGCTCCCCTAACGCAATACTTTAAAAAACGGTATAGGTATTTTGCTCACAATAATAAAGAAAGTGAAATATCGCACAGCCCAGTACTTTATTTCTGTATTGGGATAAACGGGGCCTATGTTAGGTTTCTGTGAAACGATGTCTTTGAAACCAATGTTCAAAACATCAAACGAAGTAGGCCAATTTCCGGTCATTCACAATTGGAGGAGAATAAAAATGTTAAAAAATCAAAGTAGGTTTTCTAAAATGGCGGTTGCCTTTGGTGCCGGGGCCATTATGGCGACAATGCCATTACTTAGTCAGGCAGCTTGGGAACCATTCAAGCCAGTGGAATTTGTCGTCATGGCCGGTAAAGGTGGTGGTGCTGATAAGGCGGTTCGTCTGTTGCAAAGTATCATAGCATCAGAAAAAATGGCATCGGTTCCTTTTACGCCCGTTAATAAGCCAGGTGGTTCAGGTGCTGAAGCACTGATTCACATGAAAGGTAAAAAAGGTGACGATCATACCATTATGTTCACTCTGAACAGCTTTTACACCACCCCATTACGTCAGCCTAAGTTGGGCATCGATGTCTCTACGTTCACACCGATTGCGCGCATGGCGGAAGATACCTTTCTGTTGTGGGTTCATTCCGACCGTAAAGATATCAACAATATGGCTGAATTCGCTAAAGCTGCAAAAGCTAAAGGCAGTCAGTGGATCATGGCTGGTACCGGTAAGAACTCGGAAGACAACTTGCTGACCGACTTCCTTAACACTGCTTATGACCTAGACATGAAATATGTGCCTTATAAAGGCGGTGGCAAGGTTGCTAAAGAGCTGGCAGGCAAGAATGCTGACTCTACCGTTAACAACCCTTCTGAACAGTTAGGCTTTTACGAAGCGGGTACAACCAAAGCACTGGCGTCATTTACAGACGAGCGTTTGCCACTGTTTCCGGATGCACCTACATTTAAAGAGCTAGGTGAGGATTATGTTTATTACATGCAGCGTACCGTCGTTGGCGCACCCGGTATGAGCCAAGAAGCATCGGCTTATTATCAGGAGCTTTTCAAAAAAGTATTCAACTCTAAGAAATGGCAGGGCTATCGTACAAAGAAAAGCCTACAAGGTGACTTGTTGCAGGGTGATGCTTTAATGAGCTACTGGAAAAAAGAGCGTGATATCCATGAAGTTATGCTTAAAAATATGGGCGTTATTAAGTAACAAATAAGCGTTTATATTAAAATCTTGATTGGACACAAGGACGTGTCCAAACAAGTAGAGATGGACAGCCGCTAAAATAATAATAACAACAATATTTGCTTTTTTGGTGGTGCAGGGTTTGCATAACTGGAAATCCTACATTTTTTCAATTCTAATTTATTCCTATTTCTTAATATTATGGGAGGTTTATCATGACGGTCCGTACTGCTGAGTTGTTAATGGCTATAACTATGGCTGCTTTTTCCATCTACCTTTTGGTTAAAAGTACCGAGCTCCCCATTGGCTGGGTTAAAGATGCAGGTCCCGGTGGAGGCGCTTGGCCATTCTGGCTTTCTGCAATAATGTTAATATCCTGTGTTGGCATAATAGTAAACTGGTTCCGTAAACGTGGCCCAGTTGCCACTTCAAATAAAGTTTATATCGAATCTCATGTATTTATGGAAGTTCTTGCGGTAGCCGTTGCCCTAATTGTTACCGTCGGTTTGTTTTCATTCATAGGTATATATGGCTCGTTACCGTTATTCCTGATTTTTTATCTAAGATTTCTTGGCAAGCACTCCTGGAGATTAACGGCGACGTTAGCCTTAATAATACCCGCTGTTATTTTTTACTTTTTTGAAATAACGTTGAAAATCATTCTGCCTAAAGGGTTGACTGAGCCATTATTTATTCCGCTCTATAGGATCTTTTTTTAGACGTTTAAATTTGATTCCGAATAGATAAGAGAGATACGAATATGTTAGAAACTCTAGAACTTCTTGGTAACGGTTTTTTAGTTGTATTTGAACCGTTAAATTTAGCATTAATTATTGGTGGTTGTGCACTGGGCTTGTTTATAGGGGCAATGCCAGGATTAGGGTCAGTCAATGGTGTTGCAATATTATTACCCCTGACTTTTTTGGTACCGCCTGCCGGCGCAATAATATTTTTGGCCGCCATATATTACGGTGCTATGTATGGTGGTGCTATATCGTCGATCATGCTCGGTATTCCCGGTGCCTCCACTGCGGTTGCTACTACTTTTGATGGTCGGCCAATGGCAAAACAAGGCCTTGCCGACAAAGCCCTTACCGGCGCAGCAGTTGCATCATTTGTTGGCGGCTCTATTTCGGTCGTTCTTTTTACTTTTTTTGCACCACCGCTTGCACACATTGCATTGGTTTTTGGCTCGCCAGAAGAGTTTGCTTTAATGATGCTGGCGTTTGCAACGTTTGTGGGCCTGGGTGGAGACGACCTTTTTAAGACGATTTTCTCTATTGCCATTGGCCTTGTACTGAGTGCGATTGGTTTTGATATTATTTCTGGTGAACCGCGTTTAGTTTTATGGGATATCACTGGTTTTATGCACGGTATTAATTTTTTAGTATTGGCGATCGGCATTTATGGCATCGGTGAAATGCTTTGGACCGTAGAAGAAAATGCGCTTGGTGGCGGCAAGAGTATGCTGTCGGATGCCACGGTTACGGTTGCCCGTACATTTGCAAATCTTCGTGACCTTGTCAAAAGCTGGAAGACCATGGTAATGAGTTCTGTATTGGGCTATTTTGTCGGTATATTACCTGCTGCTGGTGCAACACCTGGCTCATTAATGTCTTATGGCATTGCCAAACAAATGTCGAAGGACCCTGATAGTTTTGGTAAGGGTAATATTGAGGGTGTTGTAGCACCGGAAGCGGCTAACAATGCTGCAAGTACTGGTTCGATGCTGCCAATGCTAACGCTGGGTATTCCGGGGTCACCGACTACGGCTATATTGCTGGGTGGAATGGTTATCTGGGGTCTGGAGCCAGGTCCAAGGTTGTTTGTCGATCATAGCGAATTCGTTTGGGGGCTCATCGCGTCACTTTATGCGGCTAATTTATTTGCGCTCCTCATTAATATTGCGTTTATTCCGGTATTTATTCAGATTTTAAAAACACCTTTTACTATATTGGCTCCGATCATTTTTATTCTGTGTTTAATTGGTGGTTATTCGCCGACACAAGACATGCACGATGTTTGGTTAATGCTGGTGTTTGGTATTGTCGGTTATCTGATGCGTAAGCTTGATTATCCACTGGCACCTGCGGTATTGGCGATTGTTTTAGGGCCATTAGCAGAGCCTGCGTTGCGCCAATCGTTGATCATAAGTAATGGTTCTTTTGGTATTTTCTTTACTCGAACGTACGCAGGGCCGATTATGATTGTGGCATTGCTCTTGTTGTTCCTACCTTTATTCAAAATGGGCTACGACAGAATTCGTAGAAAAATCAATGGATAACCAGAGAGCTTAATAAGGTTCTAGAGTCTGTCGGACTTAGGTAATCGTAGCGAGGGGAAGCCATTTTGAGCTAAATTTTTTGATCGAATGAGGCGAATAGTGGTTCTATTCAACGAATTGAATCGAGAAATTTGGCCGAAATGGTTTTTCCGAAGTCGATTTATCCTAAGTTCGACAGGCTCTTGGGGGAAGGTGAAGCTGGCATTTAACCGATTCATCTTTTTATAGATATCATTATTAGATCTAAGTCTATTTAATCCAGCTGTTGTTAATTGAATTTATTGAATTTTTGGTATATTGTATACCAAAGTCACAGCGTACCTTTATTGGGAATCTATCAATGGCGTTAAAAATTGTAAAACCGCTTGAGCCTGCTAAGGCGCTTAGGAATCAGGTGTACCTCTCTCTTAAGGAGTTGATCGGCCAAATGGATATTTATTCGAGTGAAGCCTTGATTAGACTCGATGAGCGAACATTAAGCGAGCAGCTAGGCGTTAGTCGTACGCCAGTTAGAGAAGCCATATCCCGTCTTGAGCAAGAGGGTCTGGTTCAAAATATCGCTCGTCGAGGCGCTTTTGTTGTTCGTAAAACAAAAGCTGAAATTATAGACATGATTGACGTCTGGGCTGCGTTGGAAAGCATGGCTGCTCGGTTGGCTACCACTCGTTCAAATGATGCTGAACTAGCCAGCTTGCGCTATAAATTTGCCTATGGAGATAGTGACGATGCTCAAGCGCACATTGATGAATATTCCGATACCAATATAGAATTCCATCAGACCATTATAAGACTGGGTAAATCGAAACTAATTACAAAAATGTCCGACCAGTTATTTTTTCATATGCGAGCGATCCGGGCTAGCACGATCAAAGACCATGGCAGAGTGTCTCGTTCGGTCATCGATCATATTCGAATTATAGAAGCGATTGAAGCGCGTGATCCATTCAAGGCTGAACAACTGGTAAGAGATCATGCACTTGAACTTGCGAAACATGTAGAAACATTTGTCGATTATCTAGATTAACTCAAGGGTGAGTATCTCACCAAGAATCTCGCTTGGGGTTATCAACTACCGCTTTGCTACTCAGGTTCTAAACGGGCTGATTACAAATCAATACAGGGGAAAATAATGCCAACTCAATCAGATATTGCAAACGATACTTTGCAGCAGAAAAACAAACAAAGATCAGGCTTCTCTGATGTTCATCTCGTTGCAAAGGCATTAAAGGCCGAAGGCGTTTTTACCTTAGTCACGCTAGGCGGATGCCTAGGCTTTGCTCCTTAAACGTCAATCCAAAATAGAGACTATTTATCATGACAACAGACACTGGCAACACCACAACCACAGTTGATGGTTTTCAGCTCGTCATTGACGCGCTCAAGCTAAATGACATCGATACCATTTTTGGCTTACCGGGTATTCCAATTACCGACCTGACCCGAAAAATGCAAGCCAATGGCATGCGTATGATTTCTTTTCGTCACGAACAGCACGCAGGTAATGCGGCGGCGGCGGCTGGTTTTATAACTCAAAAGCCAGGTATTTGCTTAACAGTCTCAGCCCCGGGGTTCTTGAATGGTTTGACAGCGCTATCTAACGCCACAACCAATTGCTTTCCGATGATTTTGATTTCAGGTTCTTCTGAGCGTGAAGTCGTTGACTTACAGCAAGGCGACTATGAAGAGATGGACCAACTGGCGATTGCCAAGCCTCTATGCAAAGCGGCTTTTCGCGTACTCCATGCTGAAGACATAGGGGTGGGCGTTGCGCGGGCTATTCGTTCTGCGGTATCTGGTCGTCCTGGCGGCGTGTATTTAGATTTTCCTGCCAAGCTGTTTTCACAAGTTATGGACGCTGTTGAAGGCCAACAATCACTGATTAAGGTAGTGGACGCTGCCCCGCGTCAGTTACCCGCACCTGAATCTGTTCAGCGCGCGTTAGACTTGCTTAAAATGGCTAAAAGGCCTTTGATTCTTCTGGGCAAAGGGGCCGCTTATGCTCAGGCAGACGACCACATTCGGACATTTGTCGAGCAGTCGGGTATCCCTTACCTTCCCATGTCAATGGCCAAGGGACTGATTCCAGATACTCATGAACAGTGCGCATCGGCCGCACGCTCTTACGTGTTAGCTGAGGCTGATGTGGTTGTACTCATTGGAGCCCGACTAAACTGGCTGCTGTCACACGGTAAGGGTAAAACTTGGGGTGGTACTAACGCAGCTAGTCGCCAATTTATCCAGATTGATATTGCACCAACCGAAATGGATAGTAATGTACCTATTGCAGCACCGTTGGTTGGTGATATCGGCTCTTGCGTGCAGGCATTGTCGGCAGGCATGGGCACCAGCTTTGCCAAGCCTTCCATAGAGTGGATTACTGAGGTGTTTGCACGCAGTAGTAAAAACATCGTTAAGATGGCTGAAAAGTTAAAACTTAATCCATCGCCCATGAACTTTCAAAGTGCCCTGAACGTTATTAAAAACCAAATCGAGGCTCGCCCTGATGCTTATTTAGTCAATGAAGGTGCGAATACTTTAGATTTTGCCCGTTCTATCGTCAACATGTTCGAGCCACGCAAACGCCTTGATGTAGGCACATGGGGCATCATGGGTATTGGCATGGGCTTTGCGGTTGCTGCCGCTGTGGTAACGGGTAAGCCAGTCATTGCAGTGGAGGGCGACAGCGCCTTTGGTTTTAGCGGTATGGAAGTTGAAACCATCTGTCGCTATAACTTGCCGGTCTGTGTTGTGGTGTTTAACAATAACGGCATATACAAAGGAATCGATAAGAATAACAGTGGCAGTAATGATCCAGCGCCAACCGTTTTTGTCAAAAATGCGCGATACGAAATGATGATGCAAGCCTTTGGTGGCGTTGGTGTTGTTGCCAACACACCAGCCGAGTTAGAAAAAGCACTGACGGAAGCCGTTGCTTCAGGCAGACCCACACTCATCAATGCCATTATTGATGAGACTGCTGGCACTGAGAGTGGCCGTATTACGAGCTTGAATCCGACCAGTGGTGCAGCCAAAAATAAGTAGAGTGTTTAATTTTTCAACAAAGAAATGACTATGAGAGAGACGACGTTTGCAGATATCAAACTCTTGGATCTTATCTAAAGGCAAGCTGGTCTGGCTTGTAATTGGGTTGCCAATATCGCTGCACATGACTGTTTTAATTGAAGAGTCATATTTGAATTTAACAATAATGTATTTCACACAATTAATTACTAATAGGGGTTACTAATGTCTAAAGCACTAGACGGAGTCAGAATACTCGATTTTACTCACGTACAATCTGGACCAACTTGCACGCAATTACTTGCCTGGATGGGTGCCGATGTTATCAAAGTCGAACGACCAGGTGTTGGCGATGCAACCCGGAAGCAACTTCCTGACGTGGAAGGCGTAGACAGTTTGTACTTTACGATGCTCAACCACAATAAACGGTCACTGACATTAAATTCTAAAAACGAAACAGGCAAAGAAGTTTTAGAGCGTCTGGTTAAAAAATGTGACGTGTTAGTTGAAAATTTTGCACCGGGTGCACTGGATAGAATGGGGTTCAGCTGGGAACGAATCCAAGAGCTAAATCCGAAGATGATAATGGCTTCAGTAAAAGGTTTCGGTCCAGGGCCTTATGAAGATTGTAAGGTTTATGAGAATGTAGCTCAATGTGCCGGTGGCTCCGCCTCAACTACAGGCTTTCGTGATGGGCCACCATTAGTAACTGGCGCTCAAATTGGCGATTCAGGTACTGGGTTGCATTTGGCATTAGGAATTACTGCCGCATTGTTACAACGAGCGAATACCGGAAGAGGTCAGCTAGTACAGGCACCCATGCAAGATTCAGTACTTAATTTATGTCGTGTAAAATTACGTGATCAACAACGGTTGGAGTCTGGGCCATTAACAGAATATTCACAATACGGTGAAAATGTTGAATTTGGCGATTCAACACCTAGAGCTGGAAATGATTCTGGGGGAGGACAGCCTGGTCGAATTCTCAAGTGTAAGGGATGGGAGATGGATCCTAATGCGTATACTTATTTCATCACTCAGGCAGCGGTATGGCAGAAAATTTGTGATGTAATTGGAAAACCAGAATGGAAGGAAAGTCCCGATTATGCAACGCCATCCGCCAGATTAAATCGACTTAATGAAATTTTTAATGAGATTGAAAAGTGGACCATGACTAAAACAAAATTTGAGGTTATGGAGCAGTGTAATCCTCATAATATTCCAGTAGGTCCAATACTTTCCATGAAAGAAATTTCAGAAGACGTTTCATTGCGAGAATCAGGAACAATAGTTGAAGTGGATCACCCCGAACGAGGCAAGTATCTGACCGTGGGTTGCCCGATAAAATTTTCTGATTCTGCTGTTGAAGTGACGCGCTCACCATTACTTGGCGAGCACACTGACGAAATCTTATCTAACGTTCTGGATTATGATGCTGCAGAAATTGCTGCTATTAGAGCGTCTGGCGCAGTTTAAATTGAAAAACATATAGGAGTTTATAATGCGAATTGTAGTCCATGGACAACAGGCTTTTGGTCGCGCAGTTTTAGAACGTTTACTAGAACGAAACGAAAATATAGTTGCAGTTTGTACGGCGCCAGATAAAGAGGGTAAACCGATTGATCCATTGAAAGAGCTTGCGCTTGAAAATGGATTGCCTGTGCACCAACCTGCTTCATGGAAGACGCCTGAAGCATTAAAGCTCATGCAGTCTTTTGATGCCGATATTTGCATTATGGCTTATGTTTTATTATTTGTTCCGCAACCCGTGCTAGAAGCCCCAAGACGTGGTTCGTTTCAGTATCACCCATCCTTATTACCGATGCATCGCGGTCCATCTTCAATAAACTGGCCGATTGCAATGGGGTCTACAAAAACGGGTTTAACCATATTCTGGCCGAATGAAGGTCTTGATGAAGGGCCGGTTCTGTTGCAGAAAACCTGTGATATCGGGCCTGATGAAACACTGGCTGATATTTACTTTAAAAAGTTATATCCAATGGGCGTTGATGCAATGATTGAATCTTTGGATCTAGTGAAAGCCGATGATGCACCTCAGATTAAACAAAACCTTGACGAGGGAAGTTATGAATCCTGGTTTGGAAAAGCACAGGCTGAAATCGACTGGAGTAAACCATCGGCACAAATTTATAATACGATTCGTGCGGCTAATCCACAACCAGGTGCCTGGACTAAAAATAATGGTGTCACAGTGCAAATCTTCAATAGTCAATTGATCGAATTAGCCGTGGGTGATCCAGGAACAATATTAAAATCGAGTGACGAGGGACTTGTAATCGCTACGGGTGATGATGGCGGAATTCTAATATCAAGAGTTCGCCCCGATGGTGAAGGAAAAGTCAGTGCGTCAGAATATGCAGCTTCCTGCGAGTTAGGCGTAGGTGCCGTTCTCGGCTCTTAGAGCCAACAAAGATACTATTATATTGATAATTAGCTGTTATCAAATATTGTTGTATTGGCCTGAGATGGCAGCTAGTAAAAGCTTTATTACGTGCGGCATTGGTTAAACCTAGTGCTATTTGAGATCGTTTTTACGCTGGCAGACAGGCTAGCGAAGTTTGGAGTGTTACATGAAAGTATGTGTTGTTGGAGCTGGTGCGATCGGCGGCTATATGGGTGTTCAAATTGCGGCGCAAGGACATGATATATCGTTAATCGCTCGAGGACCCCACCTAGCTGCGATTAAGGAAAATGGTCTGACGTTACGTAAGGATGGTCAGGAGATTAACGTTCGTAACGTATTTGCCACTAGCGATATGACTGAATGCGGTCCACAGGATATCGTGTTGCTCGCCTTAAAAGCCCATCAAATTGTTCCTGTTTTAGATGATCTTAAAACACTATTTGGTCCAGATACTGTGATGGTCGCGCTGCAAAATGGAATTCCTTGGTGGTACTTTCAAGGCAACGGTGGCGATTATGAAAACCGTATTGTAGAAACAGTTGATCCAGGTGGTTCTTTAGCTAAAGGCATTGATCCTAAGCGAATCATAGGCTGTATTGCCTATCCTGCCGCTTCAATATCAGAACCTGGAGTGATTGAACATGTCGAGGGTGATAAATTCCCCGTTGGAGAGCTAGACGGCAGTGAATCTGAACGTTTACAGATTGTTTCTAATCTATTTGAATCGTGTGGTTTTAAGTCTCGAATATTAACCGATATTCGGTCTGAGATTTGGTTAAAGCTCTGGGGTAACTTAACCTTTAATCCCATTAGCTCTTTAACTCACTCTACATTGGTCGATATATGTCAGGATCCCCTGACGCGAGAACTCGCGACGACCATGATGACTGAAGCACAGAAAATAGCCGAAAAATTGGGCGCTTCATTTCGGGTTACGATCGAAAGGCGTATCAACGGCGCCGAAAGTGTTGGCAAACATAAAACCTCGATGTTGCAGGATGTTGAAGCAGGCAAACCGTTGGAAATTGACGGCATGTTGGGTGTCGTTATCGAATTAGGTGAAATGACGGGTGTTGATACGCCTTCGTTAAAAGCGTTATATGCTTGCGTCTGTCTTTTGAACAAAAAAATACAGGAAGATGCTGTCTACATTAAGGAGCGACCTCTAGGAGAGTAGTAAGATGCAGATGATTGATGGAGAAACAACCCGTTGATCATCTGCCTAAAATTATATGGGTATAAAAACAGCGATGTATTGATGTTGATTCAAAAATCTTCGCATAAATTTGCGACTAATTCATAGTCTCTTAAGCGTTATGTCATGACTTTAACAACGCTAGGTAATGAAATAATAGGACCTTGGAATCCGGGTATAAAGTCGACCCTTCCTTCAAACTATTTGCCGCTATCAACAATGTTTCGTCCTGAGAACGTTACTACCACTTATGAAACGGTAACAGAATTAAGTGAGTTTACCGGTCTTCCTATTCAACAGTTGGTTTGCTTTCGTGCTGAGAGGCTTGTTGTGCACGAATTGCTGATTCGAGTGTCTGCGGATATCTTTGTCTCTGATGGGTCGAAGTACGAGGATTTGGGCGTCAATTTTCGAAAAGTTGTCGGAACAATATTAAATGACTATATCCAGCCCCACATGGCTGAAATAATCCATCGCTTTTATGAAATGCAGCAGCAAGTTAAATTAGCCGTTGATCTTGAGCTATCACGTGTTTTATTTGCAGAACCCGTTATTCCATCAGAAAACGAAAAAACTTCGCGTTTTAAGGATTTCTTTAGAGCCAAAAAGAAGAAGCTAAAACTAGTCAGCCCCGAATCTGTTGAATTACGTGACCAGCGTCTGATTTTTTTGTGGCAGCAGAAAGTGGAAACATCCACAGACTCAATGCATCAGTCTATTTTTAGAGCGTTGGTTAAAATTGCTAACGCTATAGTAATTAAACATGGACGATTAGTTGGAGAAAAGTCATTGCTCTCATTGTTAATCACTGGGCTAGTTTGCAATGAGTATGGCAGTGAAATGATGGGTGAAATGATATCTCCCTATATTAACGATGCGGCAATAAAGGAAGGTTATTTGATATTGCCGCCTCAGGAGGAACCAATAATAATCAATGTAAAAGGTGCCTCAGCCTCGGGAAAAAGTACAATGCGCCCGTTGCAAAAGAAACATACCGAAGCACTGGGTATTAACTGGCATGACTTTGCCTTGATAAGCCCTGATATATGGCGTAAATATTTGCTGGATTATGAGGCATTGGGTGATGCCTATAAGTATGCGGGAACACTGACAGGAGATGAGGTCCCGATTATTGACCATAAGCTTGATCTTTATATTAGCCAAAAAGCAAAAAAAGGTAAACTATCT
>CAWVZP010000059.1:0-15043 GCA_963934675.1 uncultured Gammaproteobacteria bacterium
CTTGTTCTAGATCTTGTTCTAGATCTTGTTCTAGATCTTGTTCTAGATCTTGTTCTAGATCTTGTTCCAGATTTTGTTCCAGATCTTGTTCTGGATCAGCTTCTATTGGCTCATCTACATCTGCGTCATCTATTAAAGCCTGCTTTTCCGCCTCTAACTTAGCCGCCTCTTTCTTTAATTCTTCCACTTCAATTTGATGTTTCATGTCACAAGTGACAATATCACCTAGCTTTTCAAAATAAGTGTAGTCTTCGTCATACTCATCTAGACCATCACGTATATTAAAATGAGGCGCTTTAAAGAGTTGCTTTAATGCCAAATTGCGCAACTTATCAGTAACACCAGACGACATAAACAGACTAAAATCAGACTCTGAATTAAGTGTTTCAATCGCCGGCATGTCTGCATCAGTCAGAACCGATGGTTCAGTTACTGCTTGTTCTTCACTTACCTCTTCGTTAACCGTAGTCGAAGGGACTGTTTCAATCAGCTGATCTAAATCACGACTCACCTCGAGATCTAAGGCTAGATCTTCTTCTTTCGTTTCTGCCCTTGTTTGTTGTTTTCGTCTTGACCAACGCGACAACCTGCTTTCATTATCAATGGTTTTCATTAATGTTGTGTCGGTGATTTTTTAGCTTCAACTACTTGACCTTTGGCCTCACTCTTCCAGTCCTTGCGTTTGCGTTTAGTTTTTTTAACGGCAACGTAGTGTTGCAAAATGAAAGCTTCACTCCATTGATAGAGTTCGGGTGGAATTTCAACAGCATAAATAATTTCGTCACCCTCTAAATAAGCATGTACCTCATCAAAACTTAAACTCACTAAGTAGGGCATAGGCATATCATTCGGGCTATCGACTTCACCAGCAACGACATAAATGCCGGGGTGAGGAGACATTAAATTATGATAATAACTTTCGCATTCATCGACATGCAGCTGTAACCCGAGCCCACTCACTAGATACCGTTCAACACCCTTGTCTTCATGTATTAATTGGATCCCGTCATCGATAGGCCCTATTGAGCTAACGACACCGACGGCTTTGTAGGTGAAGTCAATCCAGGGGTTATCAGACGGCGTTTTTTCCATAATGACTGCAATTGGCATTTTATTGGGCAGCGTCTGTTTAAAATCTTCCAGCTCGATACTTTCCATAATTTAATCTCAAGTCAGTTTCGAAAATAATTGGGCAACATCAATTCCTAGCAAATGTTATACCACTAATTAAAAACGTCAGCAGATAGAGTTTTATTACTGAACTAAAACTTAAAGGTATCAATTTGAAACATTATGTCCCGACTCTCTGAGTGGTACGGTACAAAATGTCGCATTCTAAAAAGTTAAATGCCTTTAGCTTTTTATAAAGTACTGTCAATATCATTGGCTTAACTACCCTATTTATCTTGAGTAAATTGTTTACCGGTATGCCTATCAGTCCATTTTCCATTGGCTCAAATTCAAAATGGCAGATTAAGCCATCGTCACGGTATATTTCTTGCTGCCTATTTTTAAACACTGTCTTTCAGAAATAGCTAAAACGTTAAAGTGCCTAAAACGGTATTCTAGACAATGGGCTAATTCATAAGTGTCAACTACATCCTAAGGTTACTAACTGAACAACAAGGCGCTTTGAATGAGTAGACAATTAGCTCACTATTCCGATGTTTTCATGAATGTAAAACAAGTGTCAGATTACTTGCACATAAATGAGAAAAAAATATATGGTTTGATTGGTGAGGGTCATATACCTGCGACAAAAATAACGGGGAAATGGATGTTTCCTAAAGAATTAATCGATAAATGGATGCTCGACTCAACCCATAATGGGTTACTACATGATCGACTCATTATTACCGGTGGTGATGACCCGTTACTTTACCGAGTCGTGTTAGCACTAACGGAAGCTCTTGGGAATAAAGCATTAATCACCTATTCACCTGGCAGCACACGCCAAGGTCTTGATTTACTTAATTCAAACAAAGTCGATGTTAGTTGCATCCATTGGGGGCCCGAACAAGAGAGCCGGAGACGACATCCTTCTTTATTACAACAATATCAAAAACACCATGACTGGGTTTTAATCCGTGCCTTTAAACGCGAGCAAGGATTAATTTATCGGGCTAACTTGACTAACATAGAGCCAAATATTCCTGACATATTTGATCCGAAATATCGCTGGTCAGTGCGCCAAACAGGTTCGGGAGGACAACGATTTCTGATGGAAATTTTGAGCCAACATGGACTTAATTATGATGGGCTAAACGTCAGTGCAACTGCTCGTTCTGAGCGTGAAGCTGCATCTACTGTTGCGTCGCAAATAGCCGATGTTGCCTCTGGCACCCGCTCTATTGCAAATGAGTTTGGACTCGACTTTATTAGCCTCGGTTGGGAGGCATTCGACTTTGTTGTGCCGAGAAACATCTGGTTTCGGCATTTGTTTCAAAACTTCATTAACCATATTAAGTCTGATAAGGGCATGACCATCGCAAATCAACTCGGTGGTTACCAACTGGATGAGTGTGGCGATCTGATCTGGGGTGAAGACTAATACTAAGCGATTAACTTTTCTTTTTCGGACTAGCCTGTACAATCGCGGCTTCTTAAATTTGCATCGTTTTAATGTCTAAAGCAATCTTTTCTACGCCAGTACCCTCTGGTGCCAATCCGCTGCATGTCGGTCAATTGTATGGAAGCAGTCGCAGTTTATTCCTAGCGGAAAAAATAGCAGAGCATAAAGGCCTATCGGTCGTCGTTTGCAATGATATGGCAGATGCGGATCAGGTTGAGCAGGAAATACTCTTTTTTTCCCATCAAAAACACGAAATTTTTCGTTTCCCTGATCTCGAAACATTGCCTTATGATCAGTTCTCTCCGCATCAGGACATTATCTCGGAGCGAATAAAATGTCTGGCTAATCTCCCTTTTGCAAAAAATGGCATTCTGACATTGCCGATTAGCACGCTATTGCAAAAAGTAGCGCCATCAAATTTTATCCAACAACGCTCTCTTTGCCTGAAAATTGGCGACACTCGTGATCCGATACAATTGCGTGAAAATCTAATCCAATTCGGTTATCGTTCGGTCTCTCGTGTCGAAGAGCATGGCGAGTTTGCGTCCCGAGGCGCTATACTCGATTTGTTCCCGATGGGTAGTAAGACGCCTTTTCGGATTGAATTTTTTGATGATGATATTGATTCAATACGTAGCTTTGATATAGAAGATCAGCGCTCGCTCGAAAAATTAACCGAAGTTAACTTGCTGCCTGCACAAGAATTCCCACTCGATGCAGCCGGCATCAAGACCTTTCGCGAAAATTTCCGCGAAAAGTTTGATATTAATCCCAATAGCTGCCCGGTCTATGTCGATGTATCGCAAGGGTCTTCATCACCCGGTGTTGAGTACTACTTACCCTTATTTTTCGACCAGCTATTTAGTTTATTTGATTATTTGCCCGGCAACGTTCAGTTTTTAATCGATCAATCGGCTTTTGATACCTGTAAAGCATTTCGTGATCAGGTCGATGAACGTTACGAAATGCGTCGCTACAACCTGGCACGGCCGCTACTAAAACCAGAAGAGCTATTCCTTGATACCGAAATGGTCGAAATTGAGCTAAAAGCTTTTCCCTGCATTTACTACAGTTTGTTCAAACATAGTGACGAATCGGCTCAAACCGTTAACTGTGAGACACAGGCAACGCCTCAGCTAACTTTACAAAATCAAGCCGAAAAACCAGACGCTGAGCTGCAGTCTTTTATTAGTCGTACCGTTTTCGACAAAATATTATTCAGCGCAGAATCGCCTGGTCGACGAGAATTCCTGTCTGAAATATTACAACAATACGGCATTCGCCCAACCGTAGTGAGCAACTGGAGTGATTTTTTATCAAATGAAACCAGCCGTTATTTTTTAACAACATCGCCACTGCAAAGTGGCTTAACACTAACACAAGCTAAATTTGCGGTTATCGCCGAACATCAGTTATTTGGTGAACGAGCTAAGCAACAACGTCGACGTAAATACAAAAAAACACGCGATGCTGAAAATGCAATTCAAAGTCTGGCAGATGTCTACGAAGGTGCCGCGGTAGTGCACGAAGACCACGGTGTCGGTCGTTATCGTGGGTTAAAAACATTGACGCTATCGGGATTGGTCACCGAATTTTTGTGTATTGAATATGCCAATGAAGACAAGCTTTATGTGCCAGTCTCGTCACTTCATTTAATTAGCCGCTATGCCGGCGCAAGTGACGACAGTGCACCATTGCATCGACTTGGCACTGACCATTGGCAGAAGACCAAGAAAAAAGCACAGGAAAAGATTCACGACGTTGCAGTAGAGCTGCTCGAAATTCAAGCACGACGTGAAGCCTTAGAAGGGTTCAGTCATGAATTAACACTCGACGAATATCAGCGCTTCGCCAGCGACTTCCCCTTTGAAGAAACCCCCGATCAGGAAAATGCAATTCTAGCCGTGATGGAAGACATGCAATCATCAAGGCCAATGGATCGAATTGTGTGTGGTGATGTTGGTTTCGGCAAGACCGAAGTCAGTATGCGAGCCGCTTTCATTGCCGCCTGTTCCGGTAAACAAGTGGCTGTTCTGGTGCCGACTACGTTACTGGCCCAACAACATTATCAAAACTTTCTGGATCGGTTTGCTGACTGGCCGATACAAATTGCTAGTTTGTCTCGATTTACCGCCAAGAAAACACTCAACGAGACCTTAATAAAAGTAGCCAATGGGAAAGTCGATATTTTAATCGGCACTCACAAATTATTGTCTGATACCATTAAATACCATGATCTTGGACTTGTCATAATCGATGAAGAACATCGTTTTGGCGTTCGCCATAAAGAAAAACTCAAGGCATTACGGGCACAGGTCGACTTACTGACAATGACCGCAACACCGATTCCTCGTACGCTCAACATGTCTTTATCCGGCATGCGAGATCTGTCTATTATTGCAACACCACCGATGCAACGACATGCGATTAAAACTTTCGTGTCCCAATGGAATGATGAAACTATAGTTGAAGGTTGCCAGCGTGAATTAAAGCGCGGCGGCCAAATCTACTTTTTGCATAACGAAGTGAAATCAATTGAAAAGGTTGCGAGTGAACTACAGGAGTTGATACCCGATGCCAGGGTTGGCATTGTTCACGGGCAAATGAAAGAAAAGGAACTTGAACATGTGATGCTAGATTTTTATCATCACCGCTGCAATCTATTAGTCTGCACCACCATCATTGAAAGTGGTATCGACGTGCCAACGGCCAACACTATTTTCATTAACCGAGCGGATAAACTTGGCTTAGCACAACTACATCAAATTCGTGGTCGTGTCGGTCGATCTCATCACCGGGCCTATGCCTACCTGATGGTGCCACCAGAGAAGTCAATGACAGCCGATGCAAAAAAACGACTTCAGGCAATCGAATCACTAGAAGAACTTGGCGTTGGTTTTACACTGGCGACACACGATCTAGAAATTCGTGGCGCAGGTGAATTACTCGGCGAAGGACAAAGCGGGCAAATTACAGAAATTGGGTTTACCCTTTATGCCGAGCTGCTCGAACGGGCCGTGAAGTCACTAAAATCAAATCAATCGATAGACTTCGAATCGCCGTTAATGCGGGCCTCAGAAGTAGATTTTCACATACCTGCTCTCATACCCGAAAATTACATACCTGATATTCATCACCGTTTAATTGAGTATAAACGTATTGCTTCAGCCGTTAGCCCTCAGGCGCTGAAGGAATTACAGATAGAATTTATTGACCGTTTTGGTCTGCTACCGGATCCACTTAAACATTTATTCAGAGTCACCAAAATAAAGCTCCAAACTCTGGCACTGGGCATAGAAAAAATCGACATCGGCGAGCAAAGTGGAAAGATCATATTTACTAAAAATCCGAATATAGACCCAATGGCTATTATTAAACTAATTCAGTCAAAACCAGCAGAATACCGTTTTGATGGGAAACAAACCTTGCGCATCATCTGTCAAAGTGATGAACTTGAACCACGCTTTAAACAAACTGAAGCGTTACTTCAGAAACTAGCGTCATAAGCCCTTATGAAATTACATCACCTGACACTCTTAAGCATTCTTGCTACATCCTTGGCAGGATCATTATTGGTAGGTAAGGCTCAAGCACAGGATAACGATCCGACTCTTCAGTATGAAGTTGAGATTGTTTTATATAAAAATACCAAAGTGCCTAAGTCAAAGGAATATATCTTACCGGTAGGCTCTCCGGCAAAAGATGATGGAACCATTGATTTCTCTCAGCCATCCAGTATCGAGGCAGCCAAAGAGCAGCAGTATGAAGTCGTCCCCAAAACCGAATTGCGATTGGCTAATACCGCAAGAAAGATATCCAGATCATCCCGTTATGAAGTGTTAACACACTTTGCCTGGCGCCAGCCTGGGCTCGAAAAATCACGAGTATTATCCGTTTGGATTAAAGCAGGTCGTCGCTACGGAAATGAATTCATCTCCATTGATGACCAAATCAAGTTATTGAGAGCAAATCAAACTGTTGACGACGGTGATATCATAAATTCGTTGGATGTTGCGCAAAATAATTTAAATGAACCGGGTATTACTGAAGCAGCAACGCCACTCACTAAGGCTGATACCAAGGGATTATATGAAGTCGAAGGTGAAATCAAAGTGGCTCTTTCTCGATACCTTCATGTTTATACTGATTTGGTACTTCGTAAACCCCGAGGTTCGATAAACTCACAATTAGAGGCTGCTGGCTCAGATCCCTTATTCTATGAGAATCTGGCTAATGCCAGAATTTTGGATAATCATCGGTTAAAAGAACATCGACGTATGCGAAGTGAAACGCTACATTATCTCGATAGTCCAGAACTCTCAATGTTGATATTGATAACACCTTATGAAATTCCAGTTGTATCGCACAGTACCGTGCCAAAAACGAAAAGTTTACCCACAAAAATAACCGTCAGTGATTAACTTTCACAATCCAACATGCTTGGGGCAAGTGTTACAACCGCTGTCTAGACATCTTTAATAGCAGTTAAAAATGAATGTCTTAATACGATTTCATTCGTATGTTTCTGAAAACAACAAAGAAACCTATCCTATATCAGCCACTAGTTTTGACGTTACCACGACATTGTGCATAGTTTTTGGTTTGGCTTATAGATATCGACCTAAAAACTTCTGAAGTAAAATGGCATTGAGGTAGTGTAAGTAGCAAAACAGAATATATTTAAGTTCTTTATAACTCAGAGTTGATTACACTTTACTATGAGTTATAAAGCCCAACATTTATGAAAATTAATTAATTATTTAAAATTCAAGAAGTTATTTAACTAGTTGGGCTAAGTAGGCTGATCATTCTATTTTCATCGACAATGCCGGCTTCGCACTCAAGTGCATTACCTACGTCAATTATAATCTTAGTCATCTAAGATCATAGATTTGCTCAAGCTCATCGTCGCAGCAATGCAATCCAGCGCCAAAAGTTAAGAAGAGATACCAATGACGCCGCGACGTAAGTCCAGGCTGCCGCTCGCAATATAGAACGCGCAGCCGGAATTTGCTGTTCCGAAAGGTATCCGGTAGATAGCAAAGGCAGTGCCTTTTTAAAGCTGGCATCGATCTCGACAGGCAGCGTTAATAAATGCATCAACAATGCGAAGCCCATGATCAATAATGCACCAGTGACATTTAGCACCGCAGCTGACGGTAAGCCCGTTATTAACACGCTGAATGGCGCTGCGAACAACAACAACGAACCAAGACGCTGGGCCCACTCCGCGCTTGAAGCAAGGCGTGTGCGCATTAGGAACAGTGGTTCTGCCGCTGCGTGCTGGTATGCATGCCCACATTCATGCGCCGCAACCGTAATGGCGGTTAGCGTCTTACCCTCAAATTTGTCTGGCGTTAGCCTTACCACACGCACCATGGGGTCGTAATGATCGCCGAGGTCGGTTACTTCGACCTTAACCTCCTGCAAACCGTAGCGATCAAGCAGGTGCCTTGCCAGTTCGCCGCCAGTACCGAGGAAATTATCTTCCGGCACACGATTATAACGGTTAAGGACGTTATTAATCCAAAGCTGCGGCCCGTAAATCAGAATTAAAACCAAAAGAAAAGTGAGTACGTAAGTCATAAAATATTATTCTATTACTTTAAATAATGTTAGCGGAATAACCGATAATTGATACAAGGCTTCGTTGGCTGGTTTACAGGCCATACGATATTACTGTCTTATCCAGCAATAGTCGTTTTCACTGAAACTACTGTCGGAAAGCTCTAAAATTATGCTGAGCAAAAGCTCGACTGTTTTTTTATCCTGTTAAATTAACTAGTTAACCTACAACAGTGGTGAAAAACGTAATTGAGAGCGTTTGTCCCCAATAGTTACCTGCGTTCTTAATCGACAATTTTGTACTGCGTATTTATCTTTGGCAAAAGCAATGTGGATAACCAAATTCATTACTACGTAAAAGCCAGCAACAATCGGAGGTTGAATGAATTCCCAAAGGCATTGGTGCTTATAGTGGTAATTGGGTTGTTTCAAAATTTTTTTAAATACCAAAATCTGACATTTTTGGTTTGATAAAGTTTATTTATTTCACAAACTAATTCAAAGACAGTGCCATTAATGATCCATACACTTAGTCAACTCGTAATATTGAATAACATTTGTCTGTTATAAGAATTATTAGCTAATTAAGAGGATTACCCTATGCCTGAAGGCCCTGAAATACGCTTAGCGGCAGATCGAATCGCTAAGGTGTTGGTGCAAAAAGAAATTACTCGCATTCAGTTTACTTTTGATCATTTGCGTCAATTCGAGAAGGTACTGGCGGGTCTGACGGTCACCTCCGTAGAAACAAGGGGAAAGGCAATGCTGACCTACTTTGACGATCTCTGGGTTATTTATAGCCATAACCAACTGTATGGCCGATGGCTCATAACCGATAATGGCAAACTACCCCAGACCAATCGACAGTTACGCTTGGCAATTGAGACTCAGAAGAAAGCTGCGCTGCTATACAGTGCGACAGACATTGGTGTCATTCGCAAGTCTGAACTAATTAACCACCCCTTTTTAGCAAAAATTGGTCCCGACATCTTATCGGAAAGACCAGATGTTGATATTGTAACAGCTAGGCTGTTATCACCCGCGTTTTCACGAAGACAATTAGCAACACTATTGCTAGACCAGCGATTTTTGGCCGGGCTTGGCACTTACCTGTGTGCCGAAATTTTGTTCTTCTCCAAATTACACCCTAAAACTAAAGCGTCAAAATGCACCACAACAATGGTCAGGGAGCTAGCCAGTAACATTCTAAAGATCACCCAACAATCTTATAAAACGCAGGGTATTACCAATCCCCCCGAACTCGTTGCTCAACTGAAAGCCAGCGGAATTGTTAATAAGCAACGTTATCGGCATAGTGTATATGGTCGAGCAGGAGAATCTTGTTATGAATGTGGCACCTCTATCGAAAGAAACAACCTTGGTGGTCGGCCTATATTTCACTGCCCCGGCTGCCAATCACTCTAGCTAGAACATGTTTCCTACAAAGGTGAGTAAATTATCTGATATCGCTAGCAAACAGGTGACTAAGTTCGTGCTGTAGGTGAACTGGATATAGTTCTAGACCCTCAATACATATACGAAATGACGGTGTTTTTCAGAGTTGGTCAGTCCTGCTAATCGATAAGAACGTGAAGCACGGTTCGATTTTGTATGCTGCGTGCATTGAAAAAATAGCTTTTCCTGCCTGTCATTACCGATTGCAAACTATGCAGCGCGATTAGCGTCGGTGTGTCAGAGTGAGGTTTCAGTTCCCAGCAGACCGAGAATCGCGTTTATCTTTGTCGTTAACGTTAGAAAAATTGAGAATATTTTTCACACAATCGTAACGTGACGATTGTGGCACGTTAGTGTCTTAAGGCTTCCCAGCGTGGTTAACTTTGCATGGGCTATACCTGTTAACTGTCAACGCAAAAGTTGCGCAATAAGGCAATGGGATGGCACCTTCAAATTTCTATCTAAACGTTGACGCTACCCCATTAGTAGCCGCTTCAAAATCGGCGATAAAATTAATCTCCTAGTTCGACTATTAACGCTTGGTGAGTTTAAGTTCAATACGTCGATTACGTTGATAGGCGGCTTCAGATTGGCCCGGATCGACCGGGTGAAATTCACCAAAACCCGCTGCAGTCATACGTTTGGGTGCTATACCCTGTTCAGTAAGATAACGTACCACGGAAACCGCTCGTGCAGTCGATAGCTCCCAGTTGGAAGGGAAGCGTAGCGTACTAATGGGCAACTGATCGGTATGACCATCTATCCGCAAAATCCAGTTAATATCACCCGGTATAGCCACTGATATTTCATTGAGTGTCTGTGCAAGTTTGTTAAGCTCTTGCTTACCCCGCTCACCTAACGTGGCCGAAGCTGAAGCAAAAAACAACGCCGATGGCAGTAGAAAACGATCGCCCTCTATACGTATGTCTGGACTTTTAACCAAAACCTGTCGTAGTCGGCCAAAGAAATCCGAACGGTACTGCTCAAGTTCATTCACTCGTTCTGCCAGTAATGTATTCAGTCTTTGGCCCAAATTCGCCATTTGAGTTTCCTGACTGGCTGTCTTGTTTTCCTCCAAGCGTAAGGCACTGCTAATGCTATTCAATTTGTTTTTAAGCGCGTCTATTTGTGCACTGAGTTTTTTGACATCGACATAAGCACTGGCTGAAAGCTTCTTTTCATCTCTTAATGCTTCTTTGCCCTCCCCGACAATTGCGACCAAGTCTTGGATGAGAAACTCCTTTTGCTCAATATCCTTTTGAGCGAGCATAGTCATGTTTTGCTGAGATGCCAGTTTGGCTTGCAACGCTTGACTGTTGTCGCGTAGTGTTCCGATCAGGGCCAGGCGATTTTCCAGCCTAGTTTCAAGTTGTTCAATATTCTGGTCCTGGATTTTCAGTGTGCTGGCGAGGCTAGCAACGTCATTCTCAAGATCTTTACGCACTTGCTTCAGCGCAACAATATCGTGTTGTAACTGCGCTAATTCGCTTAGCTGTATGGAAATGGCTTCCTTATCAGCGGTAACAATTTTTTCTAATTCAGCCACTTTCTCTTCCAACATATTTTGAAAAAATTCGCCCTGAGCATACTGATTACGCAGGACAGAAAGCTTTTCTGACAATGTCTGATTTGTAATTCGCTGCACTTGCAAAGCGTTCGAAATTTCAGCTAGCTTATCATTCAAAAGATCCAGTTCTGACTCTCTGCTTGAGAGAGTTTGGGCGAGAAAGACCTGTGCCACTGTGAAGATCAATAGCATAAAAATAACCAGCATGAGCAGTGCTGAGAGTGCATCGACATAACCCGGCCATACATTAACTGCCGTGGCGGTGCGGCGCCGGCTGCCTAACATCGATTAGATTCCATCCAGTATATCGTCACTACTACTGTCGCTATCAACCAGTTTGGTAACGCCAGCCAACCATTCTTCCAGTCCATCGTAAAAGCGGTTTTGTGCATGACCCGCTTGAATGTCCAAAAAACCCAAAACAAGCGAACCACCCAAACCAAACAGTGAAGAACTAAACGCGGTTCCCATGCCTTTCAGTGGTTCTAACAATCCCGCTTGAAGCTCACCAAATATTTTATTAAAATCGCCACCATCAATACTCAGATTTAAAATGACGTTACCCACAGCAGTGATGGTGCCCAGCAGGCCCCAGAAGGTCCCAAGCAAACCCAGGAATATCAACAGACTGATCATGTAGCGAGATATTTCGCGAGACTCATCGAGCCGCGATCGAATACCATCCAGTACGGTCCGTAGTGACATGGCAGACATGCGAAAACGGTCCTTTTTCAAATCACCGCCTAATTGGCGTGTCAATGGTTTTAGCAAACGCGGTTCCTGTTTAATTGACAAGTTGCTATCCCCGGTCCGAAAGGAAGCAATCCATTCCAGCTCAGGAATGAGTATCACTACTTGTCGATAGGATATGGCAATACCAATAATCAAAACACTTATTATGAGTGTATTAAAAACCCAGTTGGCCTGGAAAGCAGAATGCAATGGTGAATAGATTAGCGCGCAAACGATACTGACAATAAATAGATAAATCGACATCCAGAAAAGGGTGTGTTTGGGGTTACTCATGGATATTCCTTAGATAAACAAAATGCTAATTATTATAGTTTTAACATACAATGAAGGTGAATTCCCCCATTAATAACGGTGTTTTAAAGTAGCCTAACTATGTGGCAAGTTCCAGATTTTGTTACAGGTAATGCCGCCTAGTGCCATACTCGTTCTTTCATTGATGTAAGTCCAGCACCAGTGAGTAGCGAAGCACAAAAATGACGAGGCTGATTCGAAAATAAAAGACGTTTTGTCTACTTAGGGTCTCCTCAGAAAGTAAAAAGACCACCTGCAATGATTTATTAAACCATTTCAAATACGGGCGGTATGGAGTCTACCGACAGTCACGTTATGTGGCTTTGTTTACGACTGATCTCAGTATTTCTATTGAAAAGGTTATTGAGTTTTACGGTGTGGGTTGGAAGATCGAAACAGGGCTTAAAGAAATCAAGCAGTAAATAGGTAGTACCAGATCACAGACTCACAATGTGGATGCGGTGAATAATCATCTAAACTTCTGTATGAAGGCTTTATACTAAGTTTGATTTATACAGACCATTTGCAAAATAAACCGGATCGTCGACATAAGATTAGGGAATGAGTTAGTTTTTCCGATGTAAGCAGATCATTGCAGTGGCTGCTCTAGATCCTAATTTCCAATCGGTTTGCCCATGACCGACTCAAAGAGTACAAAATTCATTTATCAAAGCACTATTGCGCATGGTGGCTTGATAACACGATAATCTAGGGCGTGAAATTCCTAGGAAACTTCAGCTACTAAATAGGCCTGATGAATTTTTTAGACCCCTTACTTTTTTAATCTATGAATGACTTAGCTTGTAAAGGCGCGCTGGTTTTATTCTGTCGTTCTAAAGTCGCTAGTAATTTCGATTGGGTCAAACCTGCGCTAGCCAAAAAACTGCAAGGACGATTCGCTGGTAACATTAAATTCATTGAAATTTCGACGGCAAGTGACTTGGTCAGCAACTTGCTTAATCCCATCACTTTATTTGATATTGATGAAATTCACCTTTTGGCGGAGTATGAACCCGGCCGAATTCTGATTGACGCCGTCAATAATAGATTTATCGAAGATGGTAAAATTGCGGATATTAAAATAACAAAAAAACTGGCCATAGCCGGTGGTCGGTTATTAGCCAATGCAACCATTAAACTTTGGTACTTATCAAATTCTGATAAACCAAAAATGGCCATGCTGGACGAGTGGTCAAATTATTTTAATCGACGCGTGCATTTCATGCCATTCATTCTACTAAAAAAACAACTAACAACGCGAACCACAAAAACAGCACCTAGAAAGAGCCAGCCAAAGGCCAAAGTAAATCGAGCTAGTGACGCTCCAACCGCTTATTTTAGTGGGCTATCGATGACCAATATAATTATGATTCTTTGCTTTTTTGGTGGCGTTCATCACTTCGTCTCATATCAGTCTGAGCAACGCGAATTTGAAAGTAAATACGATCAGGTCGTGAATTATAAGGACTCGATTTACGAAATCGATTTAGCCACTAAAAATTTGGGGAACAACAAAGGCGATTTATTCGAACACTACTGGGTTTTTCAACGAACGCGTTGGAACTTTTCTTTTTTTGTCGCGCAAGAATGGCTATACGCTTCTGATAAAGAGCTAGATGCCGCAGCCAATAACCGTGCCGATGGTAACAAATATTGGGCGACAATCTACCAAAGACTGATCAAAGCGAATGACGAACGTCTCGACAACGTCGCCAACGCACTGAAAATACAGGGCCGAAAGCTCGACCTCGACAACCACGACATGGCCTCATACGTATTATCATTTGTGCAGCATATTCCTTATAAAATCCCCAGTAATAAACTGGGACTATTGGCTCCTCCACAAACCGTAAGCGAAGGCTATGGTGACTGCGATTCGAAATCACTACTGTATGTATTGATCATGAGGAAACTCGGATACGATACCGTGATGTATGTTAATTACAGACTCAGACACGCCATGGCTGGCGTCAGCACCTCCTCAACCGGCAATTACCTAACCAGTCGTGGCATTCGATATTACTTTGCCGAAACAACGGCTGTTGGCATTCGCATCGGCCAGATGAAAGGTGGCACGAGTGGCTGGCACCTGATACCGCTATAACCCTAAATGAAGTACTTGGAGTAATCATGAATCAATTTCTATTTTGGAATGGCCTGTTCAGCCTAACGCTAGCGCTGGTGATGGGCATCATGGCGATTTATTTGGGCTTTAATGCCTTTAAACGCATCAACCATTCTATCGATGAAGAGTTTGAGCTGCGTAACAATAATATTGCAGTAGCACTAGTGAGTGGCTCGTTTATTATTTCGCTGGGAATTTTGATGAAGAGTGTCATCGACCCAATTACGCAGACCGTTTTTAATCTGGTTTATCAGTATCAACAACTAGGTATCGGGCTTGGCGATATCTTTTCGACCCTGGGCATCGTTTTGTTACAATTCAGTGTCGCTTTAATTTTGTCGCTAGCAACGCTCACGCTCGGCACTCGGCTTTATATGAAATTAAACCGACAAACTGACGAAATCACAGAGATCGCCAATAATAATATCGCAGTGGCAATCGTGGTCGCAGCCATTACAATAACTCTGTCAATTATGTTATCCGGTGGCATGGAAACCTTCCTCAATGCCGTTGTCCCCGCACCACTAAGCCTAAATGAAAACCTACCCTACTAGCTAATATTAGCCATCGTTCCCGCATCGTATAAAACTACTTTTTCGAGCCATAAAGCGGCGTTGTTTGCAAATAATCAGCCCCAAAGGAGCCATATTTTTGTCTTCTATACTGTTGTAAACGCCCTCACGACTTGTTGTTTAAAGCTAAATTACGTAAATGA
>CAWVZP010000060.1:0-14881 GCA_963934675.1 uncultured Gammaproteobacteria bacterium
AGCAGCGCCCGACAGGATGATATGGCACTAATCGATGAACCACTTAAGTTACTCGGCATTCAAAACTTACAAGTGATCGATAGATCGATCATGCCAAAGATTGTGTCAGGTAATACCAATGCATCCAAGATTATGATTGCGGAAAAAGCGGCCGATATGATTATTGAATATAACGCTCATTAAAATCGCCAGATAAACATGTGATTTAATAAAAAGGGCCGAACTTAAAAGGGCTGGACTAGATCGTGTCACCAGGGACGCGAACTAAACCTTCCATCAAAACCCTGGCGCTACGACTCATTGTTGCTTTATTAACAGACCATACGCCGTCGCGCTGACCGACTTGCGCGCCTACTCGTAAAGTGCCAGAAGGATGGCCGAAGCAAACGCTTTGAAACGCGTCACCACCGGCAGCCTGGTTGACTATAGTACCGGGAATTGCCGCTGCGGTTGCAATCGCAACTGCAGCGGTGCCCATCATCGCATGGTGTAATTTCCCCATTGATAACGCCCTAACGTTCAGATCGATATCTGAAGCTGAAATGGCTTTAGCACTTGAAGCCACATAATCACTCGGGTGAGCCACGATGGCAACTTTGGGTATGTGCTGACGTTGTGATGCTTGCTCAATTGTATCGACCAAGCCCATAGCCACCGCACCCTGTACTCGTATGGTTTCAAATAGGGCGAGTGCTTTGGCATCGCTATTAATATCGCCCTGTAATTCGGTGCCGTTATACCCGAGATCCTGCGCCTTAATAAAAATAGTGGGAATGCCAGCATTAATCAAGGTCACCTTAATGGCTCCAACGTCGGGCACTTCAAGTTCGTCAATCAAATTTCCAGTTGGGAACATGGCACCCCCAGCATCTGCTGGGTTGACAAACTCAACTTCTATTTCAGCTGCAGGAAAAGTGACACCATCGAGTTCGAAGTCACCGGTTTCCTGAACCTCATGGTCCGTAATTGGCACCTGTGCAATAATAGTTTTTTGAATATTGGCCTGCCAGATGCGAACTGTCGCTATGCCATTATCTGGCACAAGGCTCGGATCAACCAGCCCGTTACTAATCGCAAATGGCCCGACAGCCGCACTTAAATTGCCACAGTTTCCACTCCAATCGACAACCGGTTTATCGATAGAAACCTGACCAAATAAATAGTCAACATCATGGTCAGGCTGTTCGCTTTTAGACAAAATAACGACTTTACTAGTGCTTGAGGTCGCGCCGCCCATGCCATCGGTTTGCTTAGCATACGGATCAGGGCTTCCAACAACACGAAGTAACAGCGCATCGCGTGCTGCGCCGGGTTTTTGTGCCGCTTCTGGCAAATCATCCTGTTTAAAAAAAACACCTTTACTGGTGCCGCCACGCATATAGGTGGCGGCGATTTTGATTTGAGGAGGCGCTGTTTGATCGTTAAGTTTCATTGCCGCTACGCCACGTTTGACGATTCGAGAAAGTCCTGTGCAAAACGCTGCAACACACCACCAGCCTCGTAGACTGACACTTCTTCAGCGGTATCAATCCGGCAAGTTACAGGCACTTTCAGGCTCTCTCCGTTACTACGATTAATTATCAGGGTCAATGTTGCTAGCGCTGTGATTTCTCCAGTTACATCAAATGTCTCAGTACCGTCAATACTGTATTTTGCTCTAGTCTCACCCACTTTAAATTCAACCGGCAATATACCCATACCCACCAGATTAGTCCGATGAATACGCTCAAAACCTTCAGCCACAATGACTTCTACGCCGGCGAGCCGAACACCCTTGGCAGCCCAGTCGCGTGACGAGCCCTGGCCATAGTCAGCACCGGCCACAATGATGAGTGGTTGTTTGCGTTTCATATAGGTTTCTATCGCTTCCCACATTCGAGTCACTTTTCCCTCTGGCTCGATACGAGCGAGTGAGCCTTGCTGAATTTCACCATCTTTGACCACCATTTCATTTAGCAATTTTGGATTAGCGAAGGTCGCTCTTTGCGCAGTGAGATGATCCCCACGATGGGTCGCGTAAGAATTAAAATCCACTTCCGGCAAACCCATTTTAGTCAAATACTCACCGGCAGCACTAGAAGCCAGTATCGCGTTTGAGGGCGATAAGTGGTCCGTTGTAATGTTGTCACCGAGTACAGCTAAGGGGCGCATGCCTTTCATATTTCTGTCATTCGCCAGCGCACCTTCCCAGTAGGGCGGACGACGAATATAAGTGGTTTGCGGTCTCCAGTCGTATAGCGGGCTAACGGATTCAGATGCGCTATCAGATCCTGCGAACATTGGAATATACACTTGCTGGTACTGCTCAGGCTTAACACTCGCCTTAACGACTGCATCGATTTCATCGTCGTCTGGCCAGATATCTTTCAGTGTGACAGACTGACCTTTTTGATCATAGCCAAGCACGTCCTTCTCGATATCAAAGCGAATGGTACCGGCAATCGCATAGGCCACAACCAGCGGCGGCGACGCCAGAAAGGCTTGCTTTGCATATGGGTGGATTCGACCATCGAAGTTTCTGTTGCCCGATAAAACGGCGGTAGCGTAAAGGTCTCTATCGACGACTTCCTTCTGAATTACAGGATCAAGCGCACCACTCATACCGTTGCAGGTGGTACAGGCAAATCCAACAATACCAAACCCGAGATGCTCTAGTTCGGATAACAAATTAGCTTCCTCTAAATAGAGCTGAACTGTTTTTGAACCAGGTGCGAGTGACGTCTTGACCCAGGGCTTACTCTGCAGGCCAAGTTCATTTGCTTTACGTGCTATCAAACCTGCGGCGATCATGTTGCGTGGGTTACTGGTATTGGTACAGCTGGTGATGGCGGCAATGATGATCGCGCCGTCTGGCATTAAACCGACTTCATTTTCAACCTTACCTGCAATACCACGTGCGGCGAGTTCAGACGTTGGCACCCGTTTATGCGGGCTAGATGGCCCAGCGATGTTGCGTACCACCGCCGATAAATCAAATGTTAAGACTCGTTCGTACTCGGCGTTCTTAAGATCGTCAGCCCATAATCCACAGTGTTTAGCGTAGGTTTCTACTAGTTTCACCTGTTCTGGCTCGCGGCCAGTAAGCTTGAGGTAGTCGATGGTTTGTTGGTCAATATAGAACATGCCTGCTGACGCACCAAATTCCGGGGTCATATTGGATATCGTCGCTCGATCACCCAGCGTCAATGCAGATGCACCTTCACCGTAGAACTCAAGATAAGCCGATACTACTTTTTGATCACGCAAGAACTCTGTAATAGCCAGAACGATATCGGTAGCAGTGATACCAGGCTGGCGTTTACCAGCCAGGTTGACACCGACGATATGCGGTAGGCGCATGTGGGAGGCTCGGCCCAGCATGACATTTTCTGCCTCAAGACCACCGACACCAATAGCGAGTACGCCCAGTGCATCAACATGAGGGGTGTGACTATCCGTCCCTACTAATGTATCAGGGAAAGCGACACCATCCAGTGACTGAACAACAGGGGACATTTTTTCCAAATTAATTTGATGCATAATGCCATTGCCAGGTTGGATGACATCGACATTCTTGAAGGCTTTTTTAGTCCAGTTAATAAAGTGAAATCGATCATCGTTTCGACGGTCTTCTATGGCGCGGTTTTTCTCAAACGCATCTTTGTCGAATCCATCGTGTTCGACGGCGAGAGAATGATCGACAATGAGCTGGGTCGGCACTACCGGGTTCACCTGCGATGGATCACCCCCTTGCTCAGCAATTGCATCACGTAAACCAGCCAGATCGACTAGCGCTGTCTGCCCTAGAATGTCATGGCACACAACTCGAGCCGGGTACCAAGGAAAATCTAGATCACGTTTGCGATGAATGATTTGCTCTAGAGCAGCCGTAAGTGATTCTGGATTACAACGCCGCACCAGGTTTTCTGCCAGCACTCTTGACGTATAAGGCAAGCGGTCGTAGGCACCGGTCTCAATTGTATCAATAGCTAAACGTGTATCGAAGTAATCGAGATTGGTGCCTGGTAGTGGTTCGCGATAATTTGCATTCATAATATCACTCTTAATTTGAGGGCATCTCTAAAACTAGTGCGGATTTAAAGATACCGATGAATTTAGACTCGGTCTTCTATCTCAATAAACTCTAGATTTTCCGGACCAATATAGTTCGCTGACGGACGGATAATTTTTCCATCTTGTCGCTGTTCGATCACATGTGCACCCCAACCTGAAGTTCGAGCGATGACAAAAAGCGGCGTAAACATATCAATAGGAATATCCATCTGGTCATACGACACAGCGGAAAACCAGTCGAGGTTGGGGAACATTTTTTTCATTTCCCACATCGTGCTTTCAAGCCTTTCGGCAACGTTGTACATCAACATAGAGTCGTTTTCAGCAGAGAGTTTTTGCGCTACTCGTTTAATAACGTCATTGCGCGGGTCGCTCACGGTATAAACCGGATGACCAAAACCAATCACGATTTCTTTTTTGGCAACGCGCGCTCGAATATCAGCTTCGGCCTCATCAGCCGAGCTGTAACGCGATTGAATTTCGAATGCGACCTCATTCGCACCACCATGCTTTGGCCCGCGTAACGCGCCAATACCACCCGTGATTGAGGAGTACATATCCGAACCGGTCCCTGCGATGACACGACTGGCGAAAGTTGACGCATTAAACTCATGCTCTGCATAAAGAATGAGCGAAATATGCATTGCCTTAACCCAAGACTCTGGTGCTGGCTTGCCGTGCAGCAGATGAAGAAAATGTCCCCCGATTGAATCATCGTCAGTATTCAGGTCGATGCGCTTATTGTTATTGGCAAAGTGGTACCAATAAACCAATATTGAGCCGAAGCACGCCATCAGACGATCGATAATATCTCGAGCAGCAGCTTCGTTATGATCGAGCGCCTCGGGGGTTTGGCAGCCTAGGGCCGAACAACCAGTGCGCATTACGTCCATTGGGTGTGTACTGGCAGGCAATTGTTCGAGTACAGTTTTCACAGACTGCGGCAAATCGCGCAACAGTTTCAGCTTGGCTTTGTAGGTTGCTAGTTCAATTTGAGTTGGTAACTTTTCATGAACGATTAAATATGCAACTTCTTCAAACTGACAGGTTTCGGCAATATCGAGTATATCGAAACCACGATAATGCAAATCATTACCGGTCCGCCCAACGGTACAAATTGCAGTATTACCGGCAACTGTGCCAGATAGCGCTACCGATTTTTTAGGTTTAAATGCAGGTGCGTCGCTCATGATTTTTCCTCACTGACTTTGTCATTTGAAAATAGCTGATCTAAAGTTTGTTCGTATTGGTGATAGTCGAGGAAATCGTATAGTTCCATACGAGTTTGCATGCCGTCGACTACATTTTGCTGGCTACCATCGGCGAGTATGCCCTGATACACCTTCAATGCAGCCAGGCTCATCGCTCTAAAAGCACTGAGTGGATACAATGATAATTTGACGCCGACAGATGCCAGCTGTTCACTGTTAAAAAGTGGCGTCGCACCGAACTCGGTAATATTAGCTAAGACAGGGACACTCACCATTTGAGTCACCTTCTGGTACTGCTCAAGCTCGGTAATCGCTTCGGGGAATATCATATCGGCTCCGGCCTCGACACAGGCGGCAATTCGATCTAAAGCCGAGTTCATACCTTCCACTGCGAGTGCATCGGTGCGCGCCATAATAACAAAGCTATCGTCTGTTCTGGCATCAACCGCGGCTTTCACTCTATCAACCATTTCGTCCTGCGTTACGATGGCTTTATTCGGTCGATGACCACAACGTTTTTGCATGATTTGATCTTCGATATGAATACCGGCAACATTCGCACGCGTCATTTCACGAACACAGCGCGCAATGTTAAAAGCGCCGCCCCAACCGGTATCCACATCGACCAGTAACGGTAGCGAGCTGGCATCGGTTATTCGACGGGCGTCTTCGAGTACATCGTGCAATGTCGAGATACCTAGGTCAGGTGTGCCGAGTGAACAGGCGGCAACACCGCCACCAGACAAATAAATAGCCTTGTGCCCGCATTTTTCAGCCATGATAGCGCTATAAGCATTGACCGTACCAACCACTTGCAGCGGATTGTTTTGTTCGACTGCCTGGCGTAGCTTTTCTCCGGAAGAGATACGTTTATTTGTATGGGTACTTTTTGAAACAGTTTCAGTCATGTTTTAGCTCCAGTATTTTCTTAACGATTTTCCATGCGCCGCTAATATGACGACGCATTAATAATTCGGCGAGTTCTTCATCGCGCTGCTCGATAGCGCTAGCGATTTGACGATGTTGCGCAAGCGCTATGGCAGGACGGGTCGGCTGCTGACCTGACTGATAACGACCCATACGGACTAATTGATACAATCCACCGTTTAGATTTTCCAGAATCCACTGATTTTGACTGGCGCTGGCAATTCGATGATGAAAGTCGATATTGCCTTCTTCTTGAAGATAATATTTGCCTTCAGATTCCGAGATAGCTTGCTCATGCGCATCGAGAAGACTTTTCAACGACACAATCGCCTCGTCACTCATGTGCCGCGCGGCCAATCTTGCCGACATGCCTTCGAGTGCTTCACGAGCGTTGTAAATATCGTGCATGGTTTTGATATCAAGCGTTACAACACGGGATCCTGCATGAGGAACTCGCAGAATCAGTTTCATTTGTTCAAGACGGTGGATGGCTTCGCGCAACGGGCCACGGCTAATGCCATATTTTAGAGCCAGTTCCGATTCTACTATTCTGCTACCCTGACTTAGTTCCCCTCGGATAATATCGGATTTAATGCACTCATAGACTTTGCCAGCCAGAGTTTTGGCCTGTATCAGAGTCACGTCAGCTTTTTTTGTCTCTGCTTCAATCATTTTATTGTCAACAATAATTAGTAATTAGCCTCATAATTAATGCATATTGCATTAATTTATCAATAATTGTCAACAATAGAACCTTTTGAATTTTTATTTTCGTGCAGCCTGCTGTAGATAGATGCCACATTCATGCCAATCCGTGTGGTTTAATCCTGAGGATTACATTATTTAATACTACGGCGATAAACCTATAGAGCATTAAATAATAAGGTATATTGATGTCCTGCTGTAAAATTGTTGCGCAAATGCTCAGCTCATACGTTAGATCAATAGTCAGATGCGACATTAATCGCAATGAAACAGGCGGCTCTTCCGTCGGGACCACATAGGGGATATTCATGTCAACCGTAACTATTATAGACGACGAGACGGGCAAGAAAGTACAAATGCCGTTGCTCACACCCACCAGTGGGCCAAAAACTATCGACATTAGCACGCTATATAAAGAGCTAGGTTACTTCACTTACGACCCCGGGTTTATGTCTACCGCTAGTTGTTCGAGCTCAGTCACCTTTCTTGACGGCGGCGAAGGTGTGTTGCAATACCGTGGATACTCAATCGAGCAATTGGCCGAACATAGTAATTACTTAGAAGTTTGCTACTTATTATTGAATAATAAGCTGCCCAACCAGGCAGAAATGGACACGTTTGAAGATATCATAACTAATCACACCATGCTGCATGAGGCGCTTAAACGTTTCTTTAGTGGTTTTCGTCGGGATGCCCATCCGATGGCTATTATGGTCGGTGTTGTCGGTGCGCTGGCTGCTTTCTACCATGACCACATGGATATCAAAAATCCTGAGCATCGTATGATTACGGCTCATCGTCTGGTCGCTAAAATGCCAACTATCGCAGCCTGGAGCTTTCGTTATGCGATGGGTAAACCTTTTGTTTATCCGCGAAATGATCTGAGTTACACCGAAAACTTCCTACACATGATGTTTTCTATGCCAACAGAAGAATACGAACCCAGTCCATTGCTAGCGAAAGCACTCGACCTAATCCTGATTTTGCATGCCGATCACGAACAAAATGCATCGACCTCTACCGTTCGATTAGCCGGTAGTTCAGATGCGAACCCATTCGCTGCTGTTGCAGCGGGTGTCGCCGCACTTTGGGGGCCAGCTCACGGCGGTGCCAACGAAGCCGTTATCCGCATGCTGATCGATATCAACGAGTCAGGCAAGCCGTTGCAGTCGTTCATCGACCGCGCGAAGGATAAAGAAGATAACTTTCGCCTAATGGGCTTTGGTCATCGGGTCTACAAAAATTTTGATCCTCGCGCGACTTTGATCCGCGAAATTTGCCACAAATTACTCGGTGAGATGGAATCAAGCGGGGAGCAGCAAAGAATGCTCGAAACCGCCATGGCATTAGAAAAAGTAGCGCTAGAGGACGATTACTTTGTATCCAGAAACCTCTATCCGAACGTCGACTTTTACTCAGGTATCATTTTCCTCGCCATGGGTATTCCGATGAACATGTTTACCGTTATGTTTGCGATGGCTCGAACTGTCGGCTGGGTTACGCAGTGGAACGAAATGATATCTCAGCCAGACTATAAAATTGGTCGCCCAAGGCAGCTCTATACCGGACCGATTGACCTAAACTATGAATCTATTGATAACCGCGGTTAACACCCCATATTTTGGGGAACCTACAGAGTAGAGAAAACACTATGTTACAGACATACCGAGACCACACCGCCGAACGAGCCTTGGAAGGTATTCCACCAAAGCCTTTAGATGCGCAACAAACTGCTGACCTGGTAGCGTTGTTCAAAGCTCCTGCTGCCGGTGAAGAAAACTATATGCTGGAATTGTTAACTCAGCACGTGCCTGCTGGTGTTGATGAAGCCGCCTATGTTAAAGCGGGATTTTTAGCCGCGATTAGTTCAGGCGAGGCAACTTCGCCATTAATTGATCCTGTGAAAGCAATCGGAATCTTGGGCTCGATGCTAGGTGGCTACAATATACAGCCACTAATCACTGGCTTAGATAATGAAACAACAGCTGCCGCTGCTGTAAAAGCGCTATCACATACCTTATTAATGTTCGATGCCTTCCACGACGTAAAAGAAAAAGCGGATGCCGGCAATGCCTATGCCAAGCAAACAATAGAGTCATGGGCCAACGCCGAATGGTTTACTAGCAAACCATCATTAGCGGATAAGGTAACTGTCACCTTATTTAAAGTGCCGGGAGAAACCAATACCGATGACCTGTCACCCGCACAAGATGCTTGGTCACGCCCTGATATTCCATTACATGGTAATTCCATGTTAAAAATTGCCCGCGAAGGCGTTGCAGACAACCCGTTAGAGACAATTAAAACTTTAAAGGAAGAAGGCTTCCCTGTTGCTTATATCGGAGATGTTGTCGGCACCGGTTCATCTCGGAAATCGGCCACTAACTCTGTGTTGTGGCACATGGGTAAAGACATTCCTTTTATCCCTAATAAGCGTAACGGAGGCTATTGTTTCGGCACAAAAATCGCTCCTATCTTTTTCAACACAATGGAAGACGCTGGCGCACTGCCGATAGAAATGGACATTTCAGAAATGGAAACCGGCGATATTATCGACGTTTATCCTTTTGCCGGAAAAGCAACTAAACATGATAGTGACGAAGTGCTCGCAACCTTTGAACTCAGCACCAATGTTTTAAAAGACGAAGTTCAAGCGGGTGGCCGCATTCCATTGATTATAGGTCGTGGACTCACAGGTCGAGCGCGCGAATCACTCGGCTTAGCCACAAGCGATGTGTTCGAAGTACCTGTCGTCAAGCAAGACAGCGGCAAGGGTTTCACCTTAGCGCAAAAAATGGTCGGCAAAGCTTGTGGCGTACCGGGCGTCCGCCCCGACATGTACTGTGAGCCAAAGATGACCACCGTTGGGTCGCAAGATACAACAGGCCCAATGACACGCGACGAACTGAAAGATTTAGCCTGCCTAGGGTTTTCTGCTGACCTAGTCATGCAGTCTTTTTGTCACACAGCGCCCTACCCTAAGCCAGTCGATGTCATTACTCACCACACGCTGCCTGATTTCATCCAGACCCGTGGCGGTGTTTCGCTGCGTCCAGGTGACGGTGTTATCCACTCGTGGATGAACCGCATGTTATTGCCAGACACCGTCGGTACTGGTGGTGATTCACACACCCGTTTTCCGATTGGTATTTCATTCCCTGCTGGCTCTGGCTTAGTTGCTTTCGCAGCAGCAACCGGAGTCATGCCACTGGATATGCCAGAGTCAGTTCTGGTTCGCTTTAAGGGCGAAATGCAGCCAGGCATCACCTTGCGTGACTTAGTCAACGCTATTCCCTATGTTGCAATTCAGCGCGGATTGTTAACGGTTGAGAAAAAAGGCAAGAAGAATGTCTTCTCCGGTCGTGTTCTCGAAATCGAAGGATTGCCAAAGCTTAAAGTCGAGCAGGCATTTGAATTATCCGATGCCTCAGCAGAGCGATCATCTTCAGGCTGTAGCGTTAAACTCGACAAAGAACCTATCATCGAGTACATGAACTCGAACATCACCATGTTCAAGTGGATGATTCACGAAGGCTATGGTGACGTGCGCACTATCAAACGTCGTATTGACGAAATGGAAGCCTGGTTAGCCAATCCAGTATTAATGGAAGCCGACGCTGACGCCGAATATGCTGAAATAATTGAGATCGACCTCAACGAAATTAAAGAGCCATTGTTGGCTTGTCCGAACGATCCTGACGATGTCAAAACTCTGTCAGAAGTTGCTGGCACTAAAATTGATGAAGTTTTCATTGGCTCATGCATGACCAATATTGGTCATTTCCGTGCGGCAGGTAAATTGCTCGAAAAACTAGAAGGCCCAGTTGTAACTCGGCTATGGATTGCGCCACCCACCAAAATGGACGAAGCGCAATTAACCGCCGAAGGTTATTACAATATCTTTGGTCGTACTGGTGCTCGTACTGAAATGCCAGGCTGTTCACTCTGTATGGGTAATCAGGCACGAGTCGCAGCTGGTAGCACCGTTGTTTCGACCTCAACCAGAAACTTTCCGAACCGTTTGGGCGCTGGAGCTGATGTCTATTTAGCGTCAGCAGAGTTATCTGCCGTCGCGTCTATTTTAGGTAAAATCCCAAGCATGGAAGAATACATGACCTACGCAAACGACATCAATATGATGGCGGACGATGTTTATCGCTACCTTAACTTTAATGAAATGGAAAGCTACATGACTGCAGCACAAAGTGCCTTCCCAGTGGCAGTCGTTTAGCCTCTAAGCTCAACTTGTTAAATAGAAAAGACGCTTATTGGGCGTCTTTTTTTATGGCTGCCATAAGTAGTTTAAAGTCAACTGGTATACTTTTGATTCCAGCAAGCTAGTAATGAAACCATCATTTCACATTTATTCTATGCACCACCATAAAAACCGACTTGTCTGGGAAAACCTATCAATCATTTCGACTGATCGGAACTGAACGGGTTGACGGCAAGGTAAAACAGCACACACTGATAAATCTCGGACGTTTTTTTGATGTCCCTCAAGCGCAGATGAGCCTTGACCGGCTCTATCAAGTATCTGACCAGTTGTGGAAGCAAAAAGAAGCAATTGAAGCGCATCTTTACCAACAGGAACCCGACCTTTTGGTTTCGATGAGACCATCACACTCTACGATCTGACAAACACTTTTTTTGAAGGTGACGCCAAAATAAAACCGCAAGCCCAACGAGGTAGGTTTAAAGGCTTAGAGCCCAAAAAAAAACAGTTCAAAAGTTTTTCTGCTATTTTTTAGTAAAGTAACTAACAAAATTGAAATTATCAGCTATGGTTACCTTTACATAATATTTAACTTTTATGATTTAAAACAAAGATGAGTCTCTAACTCTGAGTTATTCTATTTATTTATCAAAACTTAATCAGCACACCAACACTTCACTTCTTGCGAACGTTGTCGATGGATAAGCCCCTCATCAAGTCACTGATCAAACTAACTGCATTGCGCGATGCCAACCAACTCAGGATTTTTCTGGTCACTGAAATCAGCAACTTGTCTGCAGTATCTGAGGTGACTTTCGTGCAAAAAAAACGCAGTCGCGCATTGAGTAGACCACAAAATGGCAGGGGCTATGAATATTTATATTATAGAGTTAAAGATGATGGCTCTATAGAAAATACCCCCAACGTTAAGTTCCATAAAATCCTAGACGCGATAGAGTCTCCTAAATTAACTAATAGGCATGGTTCGACATTGATTTATCCGATCGCAATCGACCGCAACACAAAAGAATTTATATTAATTAAGCTGAGTCAGTTGAATGATCCGCTAAGTTTCTTTCTTGATACTTTTTTTCACATTTACAAAAACCACACCGAATTACTGCTGGCTGCTGAAATCGATGAGTTGACAGGTCTGCAAAATCGTAAAGCCTTTGACCGCATTTGTAATAGCCTGTTTAATCCAAAATTATTATCAGATGACATGGAAATCACTACTAGTGAAACCTGTTTTGCGATGATTGATTTAGACCATTTCAAACAGGTCAATGATGATTTTGGTCACCTCTATGGTGACGAAGTGCTCTTGTTATTTGCTCAATTAATGATTCGTGAATTTAGGACTTCAGATTTTTTATTTCGTTATGGTGGAGAAGAGTTTGCAGTGATATTAACCGACGCAAATCCAGGTGCCGCCTATGAAATATTGGAGCGATTCCGCAAGTCGGCCGAGTTATTTAACTATCCGCAAGTTGGCTGTAAAACAATGAGCATTGGTTATACAGTAACGGATATAGACAAAAATGCAGCACTGATTATCGATGAGGCTGATCAGGCGCTCTACTACTCCAAGAAAAATGGTAGAAATCAAACGAATTGTTTTCTCCGTCTGGTCGATTCAGGGGAAATTGAAACCAAGGAATCAGAACCCATTTTATACTTTTGATTTTTACAGAGTTAGGAGGAATTGGAGGGTGAATTTTAAGCAAAAGGAACTCTAATTTAGATCAAAAAATTCTTACGGTTTGAGGTTCCCTTTAAATAATCAAACATTTATGAAGGCCCTCTAAGCCACTTTGAGTAGCACTTGTGTTTTCCGTACGGACGTCATTTAGCCGATAGCAGATTGAGTTTTCTTATTGTTAAAGTTGGTAAGATACCTTTCAAAATGTACTCTTCCTAGATGCCAAGGCCAATCCTTAAAAATTTTAAAATGCAGGCTACACTGTTGTGGACCTTGGTCGAAGCCAGCAGGTTATTTTCCACGGAAATGATGGTTATCAAAACTACCAAACTGCCTTAAAGAAGCAAGCGCAGAGTTTGAGCTTGAACTAATTGCTTAATGCTTAATATTGAAGTTGATACTGGATTCCGATGTCGATATTAGAGTCTTATCAAGGGTATTATTCCGTCAGTTGACTCCTTAATTTCTTCATGTCGCTCGTTTATCTTCGGGTGTTGCTACTAAAAAAATTAACAAGTTACTTGAGTTGATAAAGTTAGAATTACTAACACTTGTGGTGGCGTATGGGCGCCTTTCTAATTTAAAATAGCACTAAAACTATGCCACCACCAAACAGGCCAATCAATATGAAACTGCAGGACATCAAAACTTGGGTAACTGTACCACCAACCGGTATCGGCGGATCATTTTGGGTTATTGTAAAAATCACCACTGATAATGGCATCGAAGGTATTGGTGAGTGTTACGGTATTCCTGTTTCGGGCGATATCGCCTGCGCGATGGTAGAGGATACCTTCGAGCGTTTTATTGTGGGTGAAGATCCGCACCACATCGAGACATTATTCCGACGCGTCTACTCGGCAGGTTTTACGCAACGCCCCGATATCAGCATGATGGGTGTTTTCAGCGGTATCGAAATTGCGATCTGGGATATTTTGGGCAAGGCGCATGAACAACCAGTCTATCAATTACTAGGTGGTCAATTTCATCCTCGCCTGCGCACTTATACTTACCTATACCCTAATAATTCAGCGCCCGCTAGAAGCCAAGACAGAGGTGACGTTTACCACGATGGTGACGCCGCCGCCGAACGCGCACTTGAATATGTTGAGATGGGGTTCACCGCCGTCAAGCAAGACCCAGCTGGTCCTTATAGTTTTCAGGGCGGGCGTGAATTATCAATGCACGAATTGTCCCGCTGTGAATACAACATAAAGCGTATCCGCGAAGCGGTCGGTGATCGAGCTGATATTTTGTTCGGTACGCACGGTCAAATGACGACTTCATCCGCCATTCGACTAGCTCGACGCATAGAGCCTTATGACCCACTATGGTTTGAAGAACCCTGCCCGCCAGACCAGATGGATGCTATCGGTAAGGTAGCCAAAGCGACTTCTATTCCTGTTGCCACCGGTGAGCGATTAACAACCAAAATGGAGTTTCATCAAGCGTTGCAAGCCGGTGTTTCGATCTTACAACCAGACATTGGGCGTAGTGGCGGCATTTGGGAAACCAAGAAAATTGCAATGATCGCCGAACTTTATAACGCGCAGATTGCGCCTCATATTTACTGTGGCCCAATTGCACATGCGGCAGCGACTCATGTTGCCTTTTCGAGTCCCGCTTTTTTAATACTAGAAACTATTCAAACCGAATTCCATGATGCAATAGTGAAAAAGCCACTGGTCTGGGAACAAGGATATATGCTTCCGCCCACCGAGCCCGGATTAGGCATCGAACTCAACGAGTCCGTATTAGAAGCTAACCCCTACACTAGCGGCGGCCGGTTACACCTCGAAATGAGTCAGACCCCATTAAGTTCAGCCAACGATAAAATCATTTCTGAAATTGAATGATTAAATCTGCATTAAAACGGCCGAATCAACTCAGCCTCGCCAATTGGAGACAATCACCACTCAGTGACTGGAGTTTTCAGCATATTCGTGAGCTACTGCCGACTGAAAATATAGCGGCCGGAAAGTCATCTACATCGCTAAAATTGAAAAGCAATCCCTCGATTAACTCTATTCAGTTTGAAGGACCCGAATCAACATTAACACCAGATAA
>CAWVZP010000061.1:0-14792 GCA_963934675.1 uncultured Gammaproteobacteria bacterium
ATGTACCAACGCTTCATAGAAAACGGTGTTCTGGCTAATCTGACCTTTTTGTTGGTACTGGTTATCGGCACAATGGCTTATTTTTCGATGCCGCGTGAGCAAGATCCGACGATCAACTTCAACTGGATTGACATTACTACAATCCTACCGGGTGCCACAGCACAGGATGTCGAAAGTCTAGTCACCGATCCGCTTGAAGATGCTATTAAAAACATCTCTGATACTAAATTTGTCAGCAGTACCAGTCGTGAATCTATCTCTCGTATATTAGTGCGTTTCGAAGAGATTGATGAGCGTGCCTTTGATAAGCGTCTGGCAGATTTGCGTCGTGAAATTCAGGCGGTGGAAGACGAAATCCCAGAGCAGGCTTTAGCTTCAACAATTACTGAAATCACCACGGCGAATGCCTTTCCCACTGCTATTCTAGCCGTTGTAGGCCGAGCTGATGATGAAAACCTTAGGCGTCAGGCTGAACAAATAAAAACGGGCTTGGAAAGTATAAAGGGTGTTTCGACCGTACTCACAACGGGATTACGAAAGCCCGAGTTAAAGGTATCGTTTGAAGTTGACCGCTTGCAAGAACTCGGCATTTCACCCGCTGATATTGCGGATACAGTTGCAATATATTACCAGGACGTGTCGGCTGGGTCAGCTGAAGTTAATGGTCAGCGCTGGCTGGTCAGGCTAGACGGTACATCAGCTAATCCTGATTACCTTGCTAGCTTACCGGTGGTGCGAGCACAGGGAGAAGTATTATTGGGTGACATTGCTGATGTTGCTCGCAGTCGTGATCGTGCCAGTCAACTGGTGAGCTATAACGGGCAGCCCGCTGTAATGTTATCAATTACCAAAAAGGGCGGGGCCAATACCTTAGAACTGGTCAAATCGGTTAGTGCTTATTTGCAGCAAAAAAATGTTAATGCAGACATCTCTGGCGTTGATGTCGTGTTGATCGATGATCAAACCGAAATCACGCGTAGCGCACTGAACGTGATGGAAACCAACCTGCTGCTGGGCTTGATTCTGGTGCTCATTGTGACCTGGCTGTTTTTAGGTACGCGCATGGCACTGCTCACCAGTGCGGGAATTCCTTTTATTCTTGCCGGTACTTTTTGGTTTTTGCAAACGGCAGACCAAACCCTGAACGTCTCTGTATTGCTGGGTGTGGTAATTAGCCTGGGCATGTTAGTCGACGATGCAGTGGTCATCGCCGAAGGGATTTCGTACCGAATGCAGCGCGGTGCGGAAGCGGTAGTCGCTTCAGTTGAGACCGTAAAAGAACTATTCCAGCCAGTGACAACCGCCGTATTAACAACAATAGCGGCCTTTTTACCGTTGATGCTGTTACCCGGTATTCTCGGCAAATTCATGTTCATTATTCCTCTAGTTGTAACCACTGCTTTGTTGCTGAGTTTAGTCGAGGCTTACTGGATGTTACCTTCTCACACGATGGGTTGGGCCGTACCGAAAAAAACAAAGATTGCTCCAGTGAATAGCCTAGGATCTCTCATAAAATTGCCGTTCAAATTACTTATTATGCTCTTCAAACTGCCATTGATCTTCGGCGACTGGGTGGACGAGCGTGCCAATCCATTACGCCAGCGTTGTTTGAGATGGCTCCGCCGAAGTTATACCCGGCGTCTGATTAGCGTATTGCGCCATCCGCTGCTGACACTATTCTCGATTTTTCTAGTAGTAGCTTTGTTAATGTCGGTCGCATTGAAGGCACAAACAATTTCTGAATATTTACCGCAAGCACTGGCTGAAAAAGTAGCCAAGCTAGAGGTCAAGGTAGATTTCTTTGCCAGTGACCCAATTCGTCTCTATTACGTTAATGTGCAGATGCCTGTAGGCACACCCCTTAAAACCACCTTGAGTCTAGTGGAACAGATTGAAAGCAAAGTAAGGAGTCATATTCGGCCCGGGGAAGTACGTCAGCTCATCAGTTATAGTGGCTTACTATTTACCGAAACATCTCCGTTCTTTGGCGATCACTTTGGGCAGGTAGTCGTTGCCTTAAATCCAAAAACTGGCGGCCTGCGAGACGTCGAACAAATGATCGAATCAATGCGGGCTGATATAGTTAATACAGCTGGCCCCGATGCCATTTATTTTCTGACGTTATCCGGCGGCCCACCGACTAGTAAGCCCGTGAGTATCAAGGTCAGAGGTGATCGTTTCGAAGACATTCGCCCTGCAGTAGAAGCATTAAAACAGATGCTGGCAACTATCGCCGGCGTGAAAGATATCAGTGATGACGACGCCAGTGGACAGCGCGCATTAACACTTCGAATCAATACCGATGCCGCCCACCGCGCGGGTATAACCCCGTCACTAATTGCTCGAACGCTAAGACTTTTAGTCGATGGTGAGATAGTTACTAGCCTGCGAGACCGGGGTGAAGAGCTCGACGTCCGGGTGCTCGCCAAGCAAAGCAAACTGAGCAGCATTGATGAGTTATTGCAAATTAATCTGTCCTCTTCCAAGGGCGACCCCGTTGCATTATCTACTTTGTTAATAAAAGAATATGGCGTAGGCCAAAACAGTATTCGCCACTATGATTTTCGTCGCACCATAACGGTAGAAGCTGACATTGATAAGGATGTAATCAACACAGTCGAAGTTAATCAACAGATTAAAGACGCCTGGAGAGATGAATTGCAGCGCCAACATTCCAGCATCAGCCTCGATTTCTCTGGCCTACTGGATGACATCCAAGAAAGTATCAACGCTATGGTGATTTTATTTGGGTTCGGCATTGGATTGATTTACGTCATACTAGGTACTCAGTTCAAAAGTTATTTTCAACCCTTAATTATTTTATTTACGGTACCCATGGCATTCACTGGAGTCACCGCAGGGTTACTATTAAATGGCAACCCACTGAGTTTGTTCACCCTCTATGGTGTGGTAGCGCTTGCAGGCATAGCGGTGAATTCAGCGATTGTCTTAATCTCTACTGCAAACAGACATCTTGAGAATGGTATGACAGTCAGGCATGCGACGCTGTTCGCCGCTAGAAGACGAGTGGTTCCGATTTTAATTACATCATTGAGCACCATCGCTGGATTGTTTTCGTTAGCGACAGGGCTTGGTGGATATTCGCTTTTATGGGGACCGGTAGCAACTTCGATTGTATGGGGCTTAGGATTTTCTACTTTTTTAACTTTATTTTTGATACCACTGTTGTACAACGCTTTCATGCAGCCAAAATGATCGAGTCGATTCGTCGATTAACCTATATTGACAACCATTGGTAAACAATACATATCAAAACGTTGGTTAAGCTGCTCTGTATAGACCAACTTTCGGTGATCCTCTCGAGGCGGTGCAATAGATAGCAACTCATTTATTTTATCTTGAAGGGCTAGTCATCAACAGAGTCTAACAACTACTCCTCTTTTTGAAGCGCCTTATTTTAAGTTTGGCTATGACACAGGAGCGTTATGTGGTGAGTATGGGATTATTGAAATATTCAACGCTGACGGTGAAGTGGCCGAATAAGTTAATGCACCACTAAACTTCCTATTCTATGCGGGGGCGTAATCGATCTTGGTAATATCGCCCACTGACTATAATGACTTATTAATAATTGACTACTAGGAGTCTGCCGGACTTAGGTAATCGTAGCGAAGGAAAGTTATTTTGAGTTAAATTTTTTGATCGAATGAGAAGAATAGTGATTCTATTCAACGAATTGGATCGAGAAATTTGGCCGCAATGGCTTTTCCGCAGTAGATTTATCCTAAGCCCGACAGACTCCTAGAGTAATTTAATCTTATCAGCTTGAGCTTGAAAACTGGCTAGAGCTGATTTAGCTTCGCTTAGTTTTTCTTTCTCTTTATTGATGACGGCCTCTGGGGCTTTTGCAACAAATCCTTCATTGCCTAGTTTTGATTCGATTCTCTTTACCTCTTGCTCTCGTTTTTGGATGTTTTTGTTGAGCCGTGCAAGTTCGGCGTCTTTGTCGATGAGTCCGGCGAGTGGAATCAATAGGTTTAGGTCACCGACGAGTGAGGTGGCTGATTCGGCCGCCTGTTCGCCTTCGTTAAGCCAGCTGATTGATTCGAGCTTTGCTAGTGACATTAATAGGGCTTTATTTTGCTCCAATCTTGTTTGATCTGAATCACTACCATTTTGGCACAGGACAGGTAATGGCTTTCCTGGCTTGATGTCCATTTCGGAACGAATTTGGCGCACGCCCATAATGAACTGTTTAACCCACTCAAGATCGGTGATAATCGCTTGATTGATTAGACTGGCATCTGATTTTGGATACTTACATAGCATGATGGTCTCTTCATCGACCTGTGCTAATGGTGCTACTCGTTGCCATAACTCTTCGGTGATGTAGGGCATGATTGGGTGCAGTAATCGAAGGATGGTTTCGAGTACGTGGACTAATGTATGACGCGCAGCAGTCTTTTGAGCGGTGCTATAGTTGTCGGAATAAAGCACTGGTTTTGATAATTCGATATACCAGTCGCAGTAGTCATTCCAGACAAATTCGTATAGGTCGCGTGATACCAGATCAAATCGATAACACTCAATATGTTTAGTGGTGTCGGCCACAACTTGTTGCAAGCGAGCCAGAATCCACTGATCAGCTAACGACATTTCACCTGCGCTACAGTCCTGGTCTTCGGTGTTTTGCAGTACATAGCGAGTCGCATTCCAAAGCTTGTTACAAAAATTACGATAGCCCTCGATACGACCCAGATCGAACCGAATATCACGCCCACTGGTGGCCAGTGCGGCAAAGGTAAAGCGCAGAGCGTCAGTACCAAAAGCAGAGATGCCATCGGGAAAGTGCTTTTTAGTGGCAGCAACTATCTTTGGCGCCATGTCGGGCTGCATCAAACCTTTGGTGCGCTTTTCGACCAGGGCGTCCAATGTAATACCATCGATTAGATCGAGTGGGTCGAGCACATTGCCTTTCGACTTCGACATTTTGTTGCCTTCGGCATCACGCACCAGACCATGGATGTAGACTTCTTTAAAAGGCACTTCATCCATAAACTTTAGGCCAAACATGATCATGCGGGCAACCCAGAAAAAGATAATGTCGAAGCCAGTCACCAGAACGCTGGTTGGGTAAAAAGCCTTTAACGCTTCGTCATCGCCATCGGGCCATCCTAAGGTACTGAAAGGCCAGAGTGCTGATGAAAACCAGGTGTCGAGTACGTCTTCGTCCTGCACTAGTTCAAGGTCGGCGGGTAGGTCATATTTAGCGCGAACGGCGTCAATATTTTCTGCAACATAGATATTGCCATCATTGTCGTACCAGGCTGGGATTCGGTGTCCCCACCAGATTTGGCGTGAGATACACCAGTCCTGAATATTGTCCATCCAGTTGAAATACGTCTTCGACCAGTTTTCGGGCACAAACTTAATGCTGCCATTTTTAACCGCTTCGATAGCAGGCTTTGCCAATGGCTCTACTCTTACATACCATTGATCAGTGAGATAAGGCTCGATGACTGAACCCGTTCGATCACCTCTGGGTACCATTAGTTTGTGGTCGACTATCTTTTCGATTAAGCCAAGTGCTTGCAGATCTTTTATGATTGTTTTGCGTGCAACAAAGCGATCCATGCCCTGATATTTTTCCGGCGCAATATCATTAATCTTGGCATCGTCGGTCAGAATGTTAATCATTTCAAGATCGTGTCGCTTACCCATTTCATAGTCATTAAAGTCATGGGCGGGTGTGATTTTGACGCAACCTGAACCAAACTCTGGGTCGACATAATCATCGGCAATGACAGGAATGGTTCGGCCCGTTAGCGGTAGCTCGATGCGTTTACCGAGTAGGTGGGCATAGCGTAAGTCATCAGGATGAATGGCCACAGCGGAGTCACCGAGCATGGTTTCAGGTCGTGTGGTGGCTACGGTGATAAAGCCCTCTTCACCGGCAATGGGATAACGCATATGCCAGAGGTGGCCGTTTTCTTCTTCGGAGAGTACTTCAAGGTCAGATACGGCGGTGTGTAAAACTGGGTCCCAGTTGACCAGTCTCTTGCCGCGATAAATCAAATTCTCTTCATGGAGTTTGATGAATACTTTCTGTACTGCCTCCGATAAGCCATCGTCCATGGTGAAGCGTTCTCGACTCCAGTCTGGTGATGCACCCATGCGGCGAAGTTGTTTGGTAATCGTACCACCCGATTCTGCCTTCCATTTCCAGACACGGTCTATAAATGCGTCTCGACCTAAATCATGCTTGGTTTTGCCTTCAGCACTGAGTTGACGTTCGACCACCATCTGGGTGGCGATACCGGCATGATCGGTGCCCGGTTGCCATAACGTATTGTCACCTTTCATACGGTGATAACGGGTTAGCGTATCCATGATTGTGTCCTGGAACGCGTGGCCCATGTGCAGGCTGCCAGTCACGTTGGGTGGCGGGATAACAATGCAATATGGATTAGCTTCGTTATCAGTTACGTTATCAGCTTGACCTTGTGCTTTAAAATAACCTTTATCTTCCCAGTGCTGGTACCAGGTTTGTTCGATAGCTTGAGGGTTATAGGTTTTTTCCATGGTAATGCAGATCAGTCAAAAGGTAGGCGGCGATTATACACAGGGCACCTCCAAGAATGAATGATGAATACACGATTTCGTAAAAGCTATGCGACTAAAGCCGATTTAAAGTTTGGCGGCTAAAGCCATTGTCATTTCAGCCGCAGAAATTTCCTTGCAACCCGTTGCATTTTGTCCACACCATAAAGACGAAAAGTCCCCAATACCTGCACTTTCGGCCTGTTTTTTAACTGCGCTAATAGCGGTTAAGGCGAGTGGGAATGCAGAGGTGTTTGGGTTGATTGGACCAATCTCTCGCATGATGCGATTAACAATACTACGAGCCGGTCGGCCAGAAAAAAGGTTGGTAATCGCGGTGTGCTGTGATGCCTCACTTTTTAACGCATTGCGGTGTATCTGGCTGGTGTTAGTTTCAGTACAGAGTAAATACGCTGTGCCGACTTGAACTGCACTTGCGCCAAGCGAGAGGGCAGCAGCCACACCAGCAGCATCGGCAATTCCACCAGCGGCAATGACGGGCAGTTTAACCGCTTTAACTATTTGTGGTAATAACGAGAAGGTGCCAACTTGAGTGGTTAAGTCTTCTGACAGGAATATGCCACGATGACCTCCGGCTTCCAGACCTTGCGCAATAATGCCATCGGCACCATTCGCTTCCAGCCATTGCGCTTCTTCCACCGTAGTCGCCGATGCTATGATAGTCGAGCCCCAACTCTTGACTCGAGCTACCAGGTCGGCTGATGGTAAACCAAAATGAAAACTGATCACCGTTGGCCTGTAATCTTCTAACACATCAGCTATTTGATGGTTAAATGGTTCGCATTTTGGCTTCGTTGGGATGTTATCGACATCAATACCAAGCTCGTCAAAATAGGGTTTAAGTTCTGCTCGCCATCTTGCTTCTCGCTCAGCGTCGATTTCTTGGGGCTTGTGGCAGAAAAAATTTGCGCTGAAGGGTTTATCGCTTTGTTGTGTTACTGCATTCAGCTCAGCACGAATTTCATCGATACTCTGTAGCGCACAGGGCAAGGAGCCCAGGCCTCCAGCCGAAGAAACCGCAATAGTCAGTGTACTGTCATGAACGCCAGCCATAGGCGATTGAATAATGGGTAGGTCTGCTCCTAAAAAATCATTCATATTTTTTTCCTTGGGGCTTCAGGCAGTTTATTTTGCATATACAAATTTGTAGATATAAAGCTAAAATTATTTTTAGTATTGATTCCATTAAGGAAACAATATTTTTCACGTTATTGCGTTTATACCAAGTTGGCAATCATCTACACTCTAGTCTACTTTCGCAATTAGATATTTGAATCAATAAAGGACAATCATATGAATCTATTAGCATTTGCTGCCAGTAGTAGTAAAAAATCGATTAATAAGCAGTTGGTAACCTATGCTGCAGGCTTGGTTGACAGTGCCAATGTTGAGGTGCTAGATTTAAATGACTATGAGTTGCCATTGTTTAGTGAGGATAAAGAGGCGGAGATTGGACAGCCTGCACTCGCCCAAACATTCCTCGACAAGATAGCGACCAGTGATGCGCTTATGATTTCATTTGCGGAACACAATGGTTCTTACTCGGCTGCTTATAAAAATTTATTTGACTGGGCTTCACGTATCAATCCTAAAGTTTTTCATAACAAACCGATGGTGATGCTGGCAACTTCTCCTGGAGAGGGCGGTGGTTCGAGAGTGCTAGCTGCCGCGACAACTTCGGCACCTTATTTTGCTGGCGACTTGAAAGCGGGTTTATCAGTGCCGAGTTTTTATGATAATTTTGATGTGACACTTGGGCAAGTTATAAATGAGGATATTCAAAGTCAGCTAGTTATTGCTGTTACAAGCCTCTTGGACTCAACTCAGTAGTCTTTACGTTTGTCTTCGCGAGCATTCGATATGGCGAGTTTGATGTCCTGCAAAGCGAGTTCCATATGCTCGTTGAGTATGCGACGAATAATTTGATCTAAGGCAGGGTCATTAGTGAAAACATTTCTTGTGGGTGCAGGATCTGTTTCTGTTTCTGTTTCAAATTGAGAGGCACCGATCTTTGGCTCTTCTCGGTCGTCTTCCTCTAAAATTAAATCTTCGTTATGATCGAGCTCTGGTTCCGATAATCTAGTTTTAATACCCTTTTCGATTAAGTCAGTTAAAACTGGAATGTGATCGTTTTCGAGCATGAGCAATGGCCTCTAGGTTATAAGTACTGGCTGAGCGCCATCGATTAAAGCGTGTGGTGATTGAGTGGGTAGCCGCGCTCTTTATAAAAAGTGTAATGTTCGCGCGCGCTTTGTTTGTTGTCTTCAGTGACTAGTTGGATGACTCGTTCGAACTGGGCAAAATACAAGGGCACTAATGTCGATAGGTTGATTAACAGCTGACGTTCCCCTTGAGGGTCGGGTTTGTCATGTATCAGTATCGGTGACAGGAAACTACCAAACTCACCGTCAACATGCGCATCATGCGGAATAAAACTGTCGTCCTTGAATATCCATAGTTGTCGATCAAGGTGAGCCGTCTGTTCTGGACTTTGTGTTAATAACAGCGTTCTTTGATTGCTGTTATAAGCCTTTTGGCAGAGTTGGCAAACAACACGATCCTGGTTGTGTTGTTGCGGGTTGAGTTGATAGAAATCGACGCGTGTCATGTTGAGTAATATCAGGCCTTAACTATAATTAATAATTGATCAGTATTTAGCAATGATCAAGGATAAATTGAGTCAAGAGTGGCACTGGACGACCTGTGGCACCTTTTTCTGCGCCCGATTTCCATGCCGTGCCTGCGATATCAAGATGCGCCCATTTATATTTTTTAGCGAATCGTGATAGAAAGCAGGCCGCCGTAATTGTACCCGCGTCTCGGCCGCCAATATTGGCGATGTCGGCAAAGTTACTGTCCAGCTGTTCTTGGTATTCGTCCCACAGCGGTAGTTCCCATAATTTGTCTTCAATCGTTTTGCCTGAGGCTATCAAGCTATTGATCAACGTTTCGTCATTGCCAAGCACTGCTGAAGGTACTTTACCTAACGCAACAATACAGGCACCCGTAAGGGTTGCGATGTCAATAACATAGCGCGGGTTAAACTTTTCGGCATAGGTCAGTGCATCACATAAGATGAGTCGACCTTCGGCGTCGGTATTGAGTACTTCGATAGTTTGCCCCGACATGCTGGTAACAATATCACCCGGTTTGGTTGCGAGGCCATCGGGCATATTTTCGGTAGTTGGGACGATGCCAACAACATTTACGGCTAGTTTAAGTTTGGCGATGGCATTTATGGTGCCGAGTACGGATGCCGCACCACACATGTCATATTTCATTTCATCCATACCGGCACCGCCCTTCAATGAAATGCCGCCGGTATCAAAGGTGACGCCTTTACCGACCAGTACGATGGGCTTATCTTTAGCTTTGCCGCCTTTATATTCGAGTGACACCAGTTTGGCTGGTTCACGACTGCCCATACCGACGGATAAAAGTGAGCCCATTTTTAGTTTTCGCATATCGGCTTCTTCAAGGACTTCGACTGTCAATAGCTTATTGCCTTTAGCTAATTGCTTTGCCTGTTTGGCGATGTAGTTAGGTGTGCATACATTGCCGGGCAAATTGCCCAGGTCGCGAGCCATGTCCATTCCTGCATTAATGGCGACTCCCTGTGCCACTGCAATCTCGGCTTTTTCCAGACCACTGCGGCTGGATAGATGAAGAGTGAATTTCTTTAAGCCTTTTTTCTTTTTAGCTTTGATGCTCTTCATTTGATCGAATTTATATTCGCCATGGCTTAGCTTCATTACTGTGTGGCGTATATTCCACTCAATATCATGGCTACTGACAGTGATATCGCTAAGGCAACTGTGAGCATCGGTTGCCCCCGAATTGGCCAGCGCACTTTGTAAGTTGGCGATCACACGACTGAAAGATCGCTCATTTAGATTTTTCTCATCACCAATACCAATCAGTAAAATTCGGTCAGCCACTGTGCCAGGTACGTTGTATAACAATAATGATTGGCCTACCTCTCCATCCATGTCACCTTTGCTAATAATTTTCGACAAAAAACCATCACTTGCCTTGTCGACCGCTTGTCCTGCTGCTGATAATTGTCGTGGTTGTGACACAGCAATGATTAAGCATGCGCTACGTTGCTTTTCAACTGAACCAGTTTTTAAATTGAATTCCATGATATTCCAGTGTTGATGACGTTAATAACGCGATAAGATACTTGAAGTCGAGAAAAAAACCAGTCGTAACTGGCTATTTTAACGGATAATTCTAAGGAGTTTATTCAATTGGCATATTTCATAATAAATCTCGACTTCATTAAAATGACTTAATAGGTTTCTTAAAAGGATTAATTTTTTGTAGGTGCAAGTTAGCACTGTGCGAACAGTTGAATGGATGCATAGGCTAGGGCGGCTGGATTGTAGAGAATTATATTTTGAGGACATTATACAAATGTTTGCGCTCGGAGTTACTGATAGTAGGCGCCCTTAGGCGACGTGGAAATTGCTTAAAATTGTATCTTTAAGAAGTAGCATAATTACTCACTTGGTTAACTGATATTAAAAACATTGTAATATATTTTATGCCAAACATTGTTACGCGCTATCTTGGTAAGGAAATTTTGAAGAGTAGTTGCGCAACAGTGCTGATACTTTTCATTATTCTTATGAGCAATGCGCTGGGCCGATTATTGGCTGATATTTCTGATGGCGAAATGCCAAAGCAAGCTCTTTGGCCCGTTTTATTGGCTCAGTCAGTTAATATATTTTCTGTACTGTTATCAGTTGGGTTTTTTCTTGGCATCGTGTTTGCCTTTGGTCGGTTATATAAGGATCATGAAATTGTAGTCATGAACGCTTGCGGCATGGGCTACTGGCAATTTTACAAACCGATACTCATTATTATTTTACCCGTATTCATACTCAATGCATTTACCAGCATTTGGATGAATTCATCGGTACAGCGCAGCGCTCAGACTATAGTTACCAAGAACACAGACGTTAATGAATTTGATCAGATTAGGGCAGGACAATTTAATCAAAGTAAAAGCGGAAATCAGGTCTTTTTTATGGAGTCAATCAGTGATGACAAACTATTATTAAATAACGTTATAATCAGCCAGTCGACACCCAACACGTTAGTTTTAGAAACAGCAAAATCGGGACGGCAACAAATTGATGAAGAAACGGGCGATTTATTTTTGGTGGTTGGCCCAGGTAAAAGAACAGAATTAGAACTAGGAAAAAAGAATGCCAAAATCATACAGTTTGAACAACATGGGATTTTAATAGAGAGGAAAAAAGTTAGCCGTTTACATAAAATTCGTGATCGAGAAAAATCACCAATCACCCTTTGGCACTCAACCAAAGTTAAAGACAAAGTGGAATTGTTGTGGCGAATTTCAATACCTTTTGTATTGTTAGTACTGGCATTGCTGGCAGTACCTTTGTCTTATATCGCACCCAGAAAAGGACAGTTTGGAAAAATTGGTTATGCTTTATTAGTTTACATTGCTTACCTCAATCTAATGGCTTTTGGCCGAACTCAACTCGAACAAGGCAACATTCCTCTATGGCTTAATTTTTGGTGGATTCATTTAGTTTTTATAGCATTTACTATTCTATTATTAGTCAAAAGAAATCGCGGGTCTCTGCTGCCAAGAAGAGTTTCCAGCTGATGATTTTAGGTCGTTACATTTTACGTCAGATTACTCAAGGTGCCTTATTGACTTTATTGATATTGGTGAGCATTAGTCTGTTCTTTACCTTTATTGGTGAGCTGAGTGATATTGGGCGAGGTTATTACGACATGCTGCATGTCAGCCAATATGTCGCTTTGCGCATACCCGGCAAGGTAATTGAATTTATGCCGTTGGCCGTTTTAATTGGGACTATTTTGAGTCTGGGTGGGCTGGCAAGCAACAGTGAAATTATTGCGATGCAGGCGGCTGGGGTTTCAGTTGTCAGGCTGTTACGTTGGGTTATTTTTTCAGGCATGTGGTTAGCCTTTTTAACATTTGTGGTGGCAGATGTGGTTGTCCCAATGACTGAGACGACAGCACGCACGATACGGTCGTCAGCAATCAGTAATACGCCTGCATTAATAGGAAAAAAGGGCATATGGGTGAAAGATGCCAGTCAGGTTATTCACATTGACGTTCTTACACCCGGTGGTCGGGCTATGGGAATAAAAATATATCGACTAGATAAAAGTGGCAACTTGTTTCAAACCCTGACTGCTGAAACCGCAACTCAAATAGGGAATCAGTGGCGATTAGAGGTAGTACAATCTATTCAGTTTGGGCAGGATTCAGTGCAAACCGAAGAATTTGATGAATTGATTTATGCGGGAAAAATATCGAATAAATTGCTTGACGCTTTGTTAATAGAACCAAGGCAAATGTCGAGTGCTGACTTGTACGATTATAAGTTATTTTTAGTCAAGAACAATCTAGATGATTCAGTCGAGAGCTTAACTTTTTGGCAAAAAGTTTTTGCCCCTTTGACAGTGATAGTAATGGGTCTTTTAGCAGTGCCTTTTGTTCTCGGATCGCAGCGTGAAGGGAGTGCTGGGCAGCGTTTAATTACCGGTATTTTGGTGGGTCTTGCTTATGCTGTAGTCAGTAAGTTGATTATCCAGTTTGGTGTTCAAATTAACCTACTACCCGTTTTAAATGCTATAGCACCTAATATATTGTTCTTTACCCTGGCTATTTACTTATTATATAGAAAACAATCATATAGAAAAAAAATCGCGTAACTACTGTTGTTCCTTAGGAATTGCAGAGACATTGATAATGCTTGTTTGACTGAGTCGGTCATGCCAGGTGTAGGGTTTGACTAAGCGCCACCAGTAACCTAATCCTAAACAGGCAATAGACAATAATGCGAAGGTTAATCTTAAAAAACAAATCGACCAGCTGGGGTTGCCACCAAGCTCTGAAATAATGCGTATTTTCCAAACACGCATGCCAAGAGTCTGGCCCGATTTTCTCCAAAACCAACTGTAAAAAGTGAAAATAATGAGTATTAAATAAAGACTAAAAACAGGGCTTGATTCGATTGCATTCCCATCGTTGAAAATGAGGGCTATTGCGGTCGAGATAAACAGTATGGCGATGATCAATAAGCTGTCGTAAATCATAGCGGCTAGTTGTTTAATTAAACTGGCTGGCGGACAATTACTGTAAGTATTATTGTTCATATTAGCAGGCATTATTATGCTCATTGATTGTGGAATTAGCATTTGGGTTTTCAGTATTTTAAGTAATATTGCAACAATCAACAATCAACAATCAACAATAAATTAATATTCCTGCGCTATTGTAAATTTGGAAATGATTTTTATAATGGTTGTTGTTAATCTAAACTTGGAGATTTAATAATGGCGACTGATGAAAATGACCTAACACCTGCTAAGCCAGTAAAGGCAAAATTGGCAAAGAAAAAAGTAGCAGCTAGCAAATTAATCGTAAAGAAAAAAGCGGTTAAACCTGCTGTCAAAAAGAAAGCGGCTAAACCATTGACAAAAAAGAAGGAACTTGCCAGCACTATCGAAAATACAATGGAAAAGAACAAAGCAATGAAACCGGTGCCTAAAAAGAAAGCGGTTAAACCTGTATTGAAAAATAAATCTGTTGTAAAGAAATCTGTTGTAAAGAAAGCTGCTTTAAAGAAAGAAATGAAAGTTGCTTTGGGTGAATCTCCTGCTGTTGCTAAAATTAAAGCATTAAAAGATAACATAGCCGAGCTTAATCAAGAATTAAGTGATCTGAAAGCTGAGATTAAATTAACCAAAAAGAGAGAAAATGCAACGGCTCTGCTAGCCAACCAACGAGAGGTCGCTGCAAACAAATTTTTACGTGGCTGGGATAAAAAAGCTAACGCTGCTTTAGAAAAATCGTTGGCAATTAAAAAGAAGAAAAAGAATTAAGTATGGTAGTTTTTTAATTCGATTGGAATTTTGACAGTATTTTTTTATTTTCAGAACGAACGTGCCGTTTTTTGCCCCTGCAAAAACGGCACTTCCTCCATCCTTGGCGGTCGTGTGCCACGGGCGCATGGATGCGCAGGTGTGACGATGTTGAGGATGAACGGGTCGGTTTTTGCTCCTCGACAATTGTTCCAGCATTGCTCTAATTGGTTGCGTCCATGTAACGATGCACCAACAGTAGGGGCCTTAGGCCAAAACGTCACCTCCGCCATCCATGGTTATCGTATGTCAATCACTGGCGCATCGCCGCTCAG
>CAWVZP010000062.1:0-14746 GCA_963934675.1 uncultured Gammaproteobacteria bacterium
TTCTATTCAACGAATTGGATCGAGAAATTTGGCCGAAATAGCTTTTCCGCAGTAGATTCATCCTAAGTCCGACAGGCTCTCAGGGCGACTCTAAAATTAATACCTTCTCCCAGTAAAGATGCAATGCGCCAATAACTACGGAGAATGGAGGTAATATAAGAAAAGCCAGCTAAAATCGCAGTGTACACGACTCAAATGTGGAATTACCATCGATAGAACAAATGGTATCTACAATGTAGCAGCTTCATGAGAAGTCATTTTTTAAAGTGGCTTTTATTGAGAACTGACCCCCTATAATTAATTTAGATGGAAAACGATGAACCGCAGCCGCAAGTAGACTTTGCATTTGGGTTATTCACGACAAACATCGAACCTTCTAACCCTTCACTAAAATCAACCTCTGAACCTGCCAAGTATTGATAGCTCATAGGGTCAATTACTAGAGTTACTCCCTGGTTATTAACCGTTTTGTCAGTTTCTTTCACTTCCTCATCTAAAGAAAAAGTATATTGAAACCCTGAACAACCACCGCCATAAACGGATACCCGAAGCTTAAGTTTGGGATTGCTTTCCTCTTCGGTTAACGCTTTAACCTTTTGAGCCGCTGCATCTGAAAAATCTAAAACAGTACTAACGATGGGTTTAATCATCGATCCAAAATTCGCATCAATCGTAATATTCACAATATTAACCTCTGTGTAATTTAAGTTGACCTTAGCTTTCCCGACTATTTTAGTCAACTATTCTTATTGGTTAAAACTAGTTAACAAAAAAATCGAAACGGCTCTACTTTTCTTTTACTTCAGTTACAGTTGGTTCTGTACTTTTTTTACTCTTGCGACCAGCTGATTTATCTTCTAAAACACGTTGTGAATTGGTATTTAGAGGACGATGCAGTAGACCACCGTTAACTTCGGCACCAATCGACATTTCTAACAGGTTATAATAAACACTGCCTTTAATCCTCGCTTTAGGTGCCAACTCGACTCGACTAGTGCCATATACATCACCAACAACCTCACCGTTAAGCACCATATTAGGCGCTCTAACCTCACCTTCGATTCGGCCAAATTCACTGAGGATAAGTATGGCGGAACTACCTTCTTCAGCAACAACATTGCCAATAATCCTACCATCGACATGTAACCCACCAGTGAAAGCCAAATCTCCTGTTATTTCGGTACCCTGACCCACTAATGTATCAATCTGAGCAGAGTGAAACGCCTTTTTTTTGCCAAACATACTAACTGTCCTCGGACAAAACTCTTGCCCATGAAATGCTGTCGGTAAACGACTTTATCTTTTTGGTGGTAGAAACGATGCCGATTTCTAGCTCGTAAGGAACAAAATCCTCAACAAAAGAAAACTCACCTTCGAAAACCTGAAAATACCGGAAAGAAAAATGGGTACCTCTTTCTGATTTATCAAGGACAATTTTTGACAATAAGAGCTCTCGCTCACCCTTTTTGTCCTCACCGCGAATCAATACGGTCGCAGAGCCTGCAATCTTTTTAGTGCCTTTACCTCGTTTTGTCAGAACCATTTTATAGCTGAACACACCCTTCTTCCCCCTTGGCTTAACTTCAAACGTTTGCAAGTTAATACCCAATTCAACATCTTGAGGAGAAACAATACTCTGATAAAAGACCAGCTCCTCTTCTTGCTCAAGCAACTGTTGCTGAAGTTTTATGTGCGCCTGATTCGCCAGCACGTAGGCATCATTTTCAATTCGACTCGAACTCGACAACTGAGCATTCTTTTTAACTAAATTATGGTTTCGAGACTCAAGCCCATCAATCTGAGCCACCAGTGTTTCTCTCTCTAGCTTAAAATATGACAACTCATAGGACTGATAAGCCTGACCAAGCATAAAAAATAACCATAACAATAGCGCAACGAAAAAAGCACCTAGCCATACTTTCCAAGGTTTGTAACGTTTTACCTGAAAGCCACTGTGCAACTGACTCAAGGCATCATGCCCAGTGATTGCAAGCCAGACTCCTCTTCAAGTCCAAACATCAAGTTCATATTTTGAATTGCTTGCCCCGCAGCACCCTTCACCAGATTATCAATAACCGATAAAACCACGTACTTATTATTTTCTTCCAAATAGTGTACCGCTATACGGCAGGTGTTAGCACCTTTGACCGATCGGGTTTCAGGGTGCGAGCCCGCCGGCATAACATCAACAAATGGCTCATCTTTGTAGGCCTGCTCGAAAAATTGCTGTGCCTTACCTAGGGAGTCGCCGGCGGAGCCAATCGCATCAGCATATAATGTAGAATGGATACCTCTGATCATTGGCATCAAATGTGGGCTGAACACCAGCTTAGAATCGACATTAAGCGTTTTAAGAATTTCTCTTATTTCAGGTAGGTGGCGATGTCCTGCTGTGCCATAAGCCTTGACCGACTCAGTCACTTCACTGAACAAAGTAGATACATTGGCATTGCGGCCCGCGCCACTAGCACCTGATTTACAATCAGCAATAATGCTAGATGGCTCAATCAGGCCGTTTTTAAGCAATGGCAATAATCCTAAAATCACCGACGTTGGGTAACAGCCTGGGTTTGCAACCAAACTTGCGGAACGTATCTCATCACGATTTAATTCTGGTAAACCATAAACAGCTTGCGCCAACAAATCTGGACAGGCGTGTTTTGCGCCATACCATTTTTGCCACAGATCAACATCTTTAATACGAAAATCAGCTGCCAAATCGATGACTTTAATGCCAGCATCCAATAACGCTTGGGCTTGTAACATAGCGGTGGCATTAGGTGTTGCAAAAAACACCAAATCACAGTTTTTATAGGCTTCAAGCGTTGGCTCACTAAATGCCAAGCCAATACGTCCACGCAAATTAGGATATACATCAGACACTAAGGTGCCGGCATTCGAGCGCGAGGTCACAACCTCGATCTGTACTTCACTGTGATTCGCAATTAAACGAATAAGTTCGACACCGGTATATCCTGTGCCGCCAACAATACCTACTTTAATCATTTAATAATATTCAATATTCGGGTTAAAATGGATCTAAAATCAGGTTGCGTCTAAAAAAAGATTTTTTAGACATTCATTTTACCCCTGAAATAACAGTAGCCTCTCTGAGGTGATAACTGTAATTGGGGAAAAAAGGCCCTTAGAATTAACCATTATACATAGTTAGCGGTGCCAGATACTACTATAGCCATCACTGAACACATCAAACTTCGTTAATTAATTCACAACAGAAGCCACTAATGATCTGGATAAAAGCACTGCATATAATTTTTATGGTCGCCTGGTTTGCGGGAATTTTTTATTTGCCCCGATTATTCGTCAATCATGCCATGACAACCGACGCATCCGTTAAGGCTCACCTTGGTTTAATGGAGAAAAAACTGTACCGCTTCATGACACCATGGATGGTGCTCACGCTAGTATTTGGCGCTTGGCTAACATTCGACTATGGCTGGGCCGCTTATGCCGGAATGCTCTGGCTTAAGATCAAAATTATACTCGTCGTTTTATTGTTAATTTATCATTTTTACTGTGGCCGCGTCATTAAGCAACTAGAAGCTGGCAATGATCCCCGCAGCCATATTTGGTTTCGATGGTTTAACGAATTGCCAGTCATCATTTTGTTTGTGGTGATCATATTGACGGTAGTTAAACCAATATAGCCTTTGTATCATTGAAGCCTGTCGATCTAACAACGATTGTATTCTCACATAGTTAATTTTCATTCATGCTTAAACTTCGACTTTAACCAAGTTTTAAACAATTCAACTTCCGGTTTTTGTGGGCCATTAGCCACAGTATTAATCAAGTAATGCGATTGAGGAAAGTCAATTGATGCTGCGGCCATCACAATTTTTGAACCTGAGTCGACAGCTCTTTTCGCAAAACGAGTCAGTATCGTTGCAACCCCGACTCCAGCAGAGACAAGCGCCAGCGCAGCTATTGAGGTATCGACGGAATATCTCATTTGCACACTGTCCATACTGAGTTCATTAGTTGAAAAAAAACGAGCCCAGTTACCCTCATGCCCCAATATGTGAATCAAGGGCTTATCCAATAAATCAGTCGGATGATTAATAACGGATAAAGTCGCAGCAGAGCAGATAGGAACAATAGTTTCTTGCGAAATTTTCTCAACCTGCAAACCCGGCCAATCGCCGTAACCAATGCGCAAATCCACATCAACATCTTCAGCTAAAACTGAATCGGCCCAAATAACTGAAATAAGTCTAATATTTATCTCAGGATACAGGGCTGTAAATTGCGGTAATAGTGGCGCAAGCCACAGTGCAACTGTTGAAATTGGCGCCCTAACCGTAATCGTTTGCTGAGATAATGGCCCGAACAAGCTAGTCGTCGATAAATTAATATCCCCTAACGACTTGCGAACTGAATGCACATAAGCCTGACCCATACCAGTCAAGGCTAAATGTCGCGGTTTACGCTGAAAGAGCTGGCAACCGAGCACCGACTCCAGTGCTTTAATGTGTTGGCTAACGGCAGTCTGTGTCAAACCCAACTCGGCACCAGCCTGAGTAAAGTTTAAGAGTCGAGCCGCCGCCTCAAATGTACGCAGCCAAACCAGATTGGGAAGACGTGATTGCATTGCTCTACCTATAAGTAATTTTGGGTCTTAAGGTCAATTTAAATTGTTTTTCTTTAGGACTCAATAGCGTGATAATGTTTATGTGTTTAGAAAGATAGTTAAGTTGGTACATAGTGAAATGAACAGTTCGATGCGCTCGCAATCCGCGTTTGAAAGTCGGCGCTGATTTTGTTGGTGTAAGGTATGAATTCCAACAACTCCAAAAGCGAAGTGATGCTGTTAAGCACCTAAATACAACTCAAATGATGACTGGAGATATAGTATGAAGATCGGATTTATCGGACTTGGCAATGTTGGTGGGAAACTAGCAGGGTCAATTCTTAGAAATGGCTATGAACTATCGGTTCGAGATTTAGATGAAGAACTCGTGGAATCATTTGTGGATCAAGGCGCTAGCCGCGCTGATAGCCCTAAAGAATTAGCGCAGACATGTGACGTCGTCATTACCTGTCTGCCCTCACCTGCTGCCTGTTCACAGGTAATGGAAGCTGATGATGGTATTCTTGCTGGTTTGAGTGAAGGTAAGATATGGGCTGAAATGTCCACAACTGACGAAAGCGAAGTCAAACGTTTAGCTGATCTAGTTCGGGCTAAAGGCGCTTCCGCTATCGAATGCCCCGTGTCTGGTGGCTGCCATCGTGCAGCCACAGGTAATATCTCTATCTTTGCTGGCTGTGATAGAGACGTCTTTGATCGCATGCTTCCGATGTTAGCTACAATAGGCCGGCGTGTATTGCACACCGGTCCGATCGGATCAGCGTCAGTACTAAAGGTAATGACTAACTATCTGGCAACAGCTAATCTATTAACTTTATGTGAAGCAATGGTCACAATGAAAGCGGCTGGCATAGATATGGCAACCACTTATGAAGCCATCACAATTTCGTCGGGCACTTCGTTCGTGGCTGAAACAGAAGGTCAGGTCATTCTCAATGGCGGTCGAGATATTTCATTCACGATGGATTTGGTCAAGAAAGATATTGGATTATTCCACAGCGTAGCAGAAAGCCATAATGTTCCATTAGATATCAGCCCAGTTATGGTCGATATCTTTAACGATGGTATTGAGCGTTATGGTGAACGGGAGTTATCACCCAATATCATTAGACGTCTTGAAGATGCAACGGGTCTGTCTATCCTCGCAGATGGCTTCCCTGATGAGTTGGTGGACGATGAACCTGAAGAAGCAGGCTATGAAGTAGTTCCACGCGGTCCTGGCCATTAACCTAACTTAATAAATCACTCTGAAAATCTGGCTCAACCAATAGTTGAGCCAATTTTACAGCTCATTATTTACCCGCACGGATTAATCCGCCAAGCCCTCTTTCATCTAACCTTTCGGCATACATCTGACGAACATCGGATGAGTCTGACATTTTGACCGCGATCTCAAACATTGCATTCAACTCGGTCATGCTGAAGGATTTAATTACCTTCTTGGCTTTCAGTAAGCTCCCCGTACTCATCGATAAACTATCGATACCAATACCTAACAGCGCCATAACACCTAACGGATCACCGGCTAGTTCACCACAAACACTGACGGGTGTAGCAGAGTAACCAGCACCCACAACAATTTGCTTTAAAGCCTTTAATACAGCAGGGTGAAGCGACGAAAATAAATCGGCCACATTCTCATTGTTACGATCCACAGCTAGCAAATATTGGGTCAGATCATTGGTACCAACAGACACAAAATCAACCACGCTACAGATATCTTCAATTTGATAAACAGCTGAAGGCACTTCGATCATGGCGCCAATCGGCGGCATATCGATGACTTGATCAAAATCTTCTTCGATCTCACCTTTCACACGGCGTATTAAAGCCAGAGACTCGTCCAGCTCCTTCCTGCCGCTAATCATCGGCAGCAATATTTGCAAATTGCCATGACCCATGTTGGCTCTCAGCATGGCGCGTACTTGAGTAATAAAAATTTCCGGATGATCGAGCGTAATTCTGACGCCTCGCCACCCCAAAAAAGGGTTGGCCTCTTTGATTGGAAAATAACTTAATGGTTTATCGCCACCAACGTCCAGTGTTCGCAACACTACCGGTAATTGCCCAAAAGTTTCGAGTACATTTTTATAAATAGTGTACTGCTCGTCCTCACTCGGAAATCGGTCCCTGATCTGGAACGGAATTTCAGTCCGATATAAGCCGACTCCCTCTGCACCACTGCGCAATGATGGCGTATGATCAGCCATCAAACCCGAGTTAACGCGCAGCGAAATAGCATGGTTATCGTTGGTTACCGCTGGCTCATTCTTCAAACTCAACAAGTCTTGTTCTATCTCAGCCTCTTCCGCAAGATAAGTAGAATATTCTGCCAGTACTTCTTGGTTCGGGTCGATATAGGCGGTACCACTATAGCCATCAACGACTACTTTCAAGCCATTCATTTGTTTAATAGGTAAATTAGGAATACCCAGCACTGCTGGAATGCCCAGCGCATGCGCCAATATCGCGATGTGAGAAGCACCACTACCATGCGCCGACACGATTCCACACAAACAATCAGCAGGCACATCGGCTAAATCAATGGCGGAAATATCATCCCCAACCAATATTGTTTGATCGGGGAAATCAATCAACGCACTTTGTTCAAGCATGAGCTTACGCAGTACGCGATGCCCCAGATCACGAATATCATTGGCTCTTTCAGCTAGATAAGGGTCCTCCATTTGCTGAAAAATACGCGCATGCGCTTCAACTGTATCTCGCCAACAGGCTTGCGCCCAATTGCCTTTCTCAATGTCGCGTAAGGTATCGTCTATCAACGACCCACTATTCAGCATTTGTGCGTAAGCAATAAATAACCCGCATTCCTCTTCTGGCAACGAATCACGCATCCGCACGGCCAGAGTCGTCAATTCTTCCTGAACATTCCGAATCGCATCATTAAAAATTCTGGTTTCGCTGACCGGGTCACACTCCCACTTATTCGGCACAGAGGTTAAATTAACCCCTCTATTAAGCACAATCGCTTCACCAATCGCCATGCCAGGCGCAGCTGCTACACCTTTAACGACATGCGTTACCGACTCAACAGCACCACTACCCACTAACTTAAATCGACCCTGGCTTTCAGCATGCTCAATAGATGTTGCTAACTGCGCCGCTAAGGTATTTAGAAAAGCCGCATCATCCTCCTGAAAAGCGCCTTCCGCTCTTTGCACCGAAATAACGCCCAAAACTTTTCGATGTGAAATGATGGGCACACCGAGATAAATAGGGAAACTGTCTTCGCCCGAATTAGGCACAAGGATAAAACGTTTATGCTTCATGCCCTCAACCAGGTTGATAGACTCAGCCCTGGCAGCAATGAGACCGACAATGCCCTCACCAAAACGCCGCGTTACTTTGCCAATAAAATCTGGATTGAGTCCTTTACTGGATTTTAAAATCAACTCTTCAGAGTCGTCCGTGGACGCTAGAAAAATAGTACAGGCATCTGCAATCAAATCTATAATCAGACGTTCAGCGATCAAATCGAGCGCATGCTGAATATCAGGAGCATGGTTAACCGACTGAACAATACGTTGAAGCCTGTTGAGCATTGATGACACTAAATAATTCCCTGACCTATAAATTAACGATTAAGTATGATATGGATGTCTACCGACTTCGCTTATCGATTAAGTATAACTAAAACGGAATATCGATATAAGGCTGGATATTCTCTTACTAACTAAGTTATTGCAGGAGCAGCACATCTCTAAAAGGTAGACCTAAAGCCCATCTAAAGATGATATCTAAAGGTTAGTCGCGATTACCTTTGCCACCAAAAACCCAGCACTAACCCCTTAATGAAGCATCATTATTAGCCGATTCGAGCACAACTGGCAAATAAGACTGTAACTGAATCAACGCACAATGGTAAACACGGCGTTTAAAAAATACAACGTTTTCAACAGGATGCCAAAAATCAACCCATTTCCAGTGATCGAACTCAGGCTTACCTGAAGCACTCAAATCAACCTTACGTTCGTCTGACTGACTCTGTAATAAAAACCAGATTTGCTTTTGCCCAATACAAAGTGGCAATGAATTTTTTCGGATCAATCGTTTAGGTAACTTGTATCGCAACCAACTGTTAGTCGACGCCAGAATATCAACATCATCCTCCTGCAGACCTGTTTCTTCCCATAGTTCACGGTACATCGCTTCAACCGGCGTCTCACCAGCCGATATACCACCTTGCGGAAACTGCCAGGCATCTTGACCAATTCTCTTAGCCCACATCACTTGACCCTCCTCATTACAAAGGATAATACCCACATTTGCTCTATACCCATCTACGTCGATCACGTCGCTTCTTCTCAATAAATCATTTAAAATATAACAGCTATTTTTGCACACTATTCCATTCACACCAACCAGTCGCAGGACGATCTCACCATGGCATTAGCAATTTTTGACCTAGACCATACTTTACTTAATGGTGATAGCGACTATCTGTGGGGTGAATACATGGTAGCAAACAAAATTGTCGATGCCGATGTTTACCAGCGCGAGAACAAGGCTTTTCTAGATGATTATCTACGGGGCGATTTAGACAATGAGGTTTACCTAAAATTTGCGCTTAAACCCTTAACTCAATACCCCATCGACCGTCTACATGCTTGGCGCAGCGATTACGTCAGTCACTGGATTAAACCTATTGTTGCCAAAGGCACACAAGCCTTACTCGACAAACATCGTGCACAAGGCGACGAGCTTATTATTATCAGTGCAACCAATTTATTTATTACCGCGCCAATTGCCGAGCTACTGGGCATAGACCAAATATTATCCACTGAACCAGAAATTATAGACAATCAGTATACTGGTCGATATCTGGGCACACCCACTTTCAAGGAAGGAAAAGTAACCGTATTAAACGAGTGGCTAAAAAACTCCAACCACTCACTCAACAATAGCTATTTTTATAGCGACTCGATTAACGACTTACCCTTGCTAGAGCAGGTTTCGATTCCTATCGTGGTTAACCCCGACGACAAATTAAGCATCGTTGCTCAATCTCGAAATTGGCAGATACTAGATTTATGCGTTTAAGTCTTGGGAGTCTGTCGGACTTAGGTAATCGTAGCGAAGGAAAGTCATTTTGATTCCATTTTTTGATCAAATGAGACGAATAGTCGTTCTATTCAACTAATTGGATCGGGAACCTGGCCAAAATGGATTTCCCGCAGTAGGTTCATCCTAAGTCCGACAGACTCCTAGGTTAGGTTTTGGGTAAAGTAACACCTTTTTGCCCCTGATATTTACCCCCACGATCTTTATAAGATGTCTCACAGATTTCGTCTGACTCGAAAAAAAGCATTTGAGCAATACCTTCATTAGCGTAAATTTTTGCTGGCAGTGGCGACGTATTAGAAAATTCTAGCGTTACATGGCCTTCCCATTCAGGTTCTAACGGGGTGACATTGACGATGATTCCACAACGAGCATAGGTCGATTTACCTAGACAAACAGTCAATATGCTTCGTGGGATACGAAAAAACTCAACCGTACGAGCGAGCGCAAATGAGTTTGGTGGGATAATACAAACATCCGAATTGACGTCGACAAAACTATCATCATCGAAATTCTTAGGGTCAATTATGGCCGAATTAATATTCGTAAAAATCTTAAACTCATTCGCACAGCGCACGTCATAGCCATAGCTAGAGGTGCCATAGGAAATAATTTTATTGCCATCGGATTCACGTACCTGACCTGCCTCAAATGGTTCGATCATGCCTTCATTTTCGGCCATGTGCCGTATCCAACGATCTGATTTTATACTCACGTGTTAATCCTGAAAAAATGTGTTTGTAGTATATCGATTTGTTAGGGGCCACGTCTATCGATGCAACAACAGAGTATCTCTAAAATACGCCAATAGATAATCACTCAACATCTTTACCCGACGAGATACTAGCCTGCCGGGTGGGTAAACAGCGTAGATGCCGACTTCTTGCTTGGGATAATCGGTTAATATTGGGATTAATTCACCGCTATCGATAAAACCTTGCAAATAAAACAAAGGCCCGTTCACAATGCCAAGTCCGTGCCTGGCTAAATTGGCCAGAACCTCACCATTATTGGCACTCATACGCGACTTTACTCTCGGTGACACACGCTTTCCGTGATCGTCAAAACTCCATTGCTGCCCGGTCGGTACATTGCTGTAAACCAACACCTCATGCTCCACTAACTCAGAGGGGTGCTGCGGCACTCCATGCGTTTCCAGATACGCCGGACTGGCACAAACCGCAAAGCCAACCACCGCTAGCTTGCGAGCGATCAAACTCGAATCCTGCAGTTCACCCACTCGAATTGCCAGATCAAATCCCTCATCCACCAAGTCCAGCTCGCGGTCATTAAGATTCAAATCAATCTCTATCATAGGATGCAACTGCATAAATTCAGATACAGGTGTCGAAAGCTGACCAACCCCTAAACCCAGTGGTGCCGTCAGTTTAATTTTTCCAACTAACCCACATTGTGCATCTGACACCATTTGCTCAGCCTCATTCAGATCCGCCAGCACAGTCACTGCCCGCTGGTAAAAATGCCGACCGGAATCAGTCAATGACAGTCGACGAGTCGTGCGCTGAATTAACTGCACGCCTAACCTTTTTTCCAACTCACTCACACGCTTGCTGAGTGACGATTTGGCGACACCCAGCTTATCAGCCGCCGCGCTAAAGCTATGGCTATCGACCACAGACACAAATGCCTCTAACTCTTCGAATTTATTCATATTGTTCTCAAAATCTGAACAGAGATTTTCAAAACTGACAGTTTATCTATATTGATAGAACAATGATAATAGGAATATGAACTACAATTCACAATCATCACAAACAGGACTTTCAAGATGAAACAAATACTAAGAATTGATGCCAGTGCCAATGCATCGAACTCCAGCAGTAAAAAGCTTGGAGACAAACTAACTGAGAAATTCCAACAAAGTTACCCTGATATCCGTATTAACCAACGCAACATCAACCATGGCCTCCCATTTGTTGACGAGCACTGGGTCAATGCTAACGTCACAGCGGCAGACCAACGTACTGTTGAACAGAAACAACAACTCGGATTATCTGACACACTAATAGCGGAGCTTCAACAGGCTGATCGGATCATAATCACCACTCCCATGTATAACTTTGGTGTACCTGCAGTCCTAAAAGCCTGGATAGACTTAGTCTGTAGAGCAGGCGTCACCTTTCAATACACCAATGAAGGGCCAGTTGGGCTACTCAAAAACAAGCAGGTCGATATCATCATCACCACCGGTGGTGTACCCTTGCAAAGCCCTGTCGATTTTGTCAGCGATTATTTGAAACAGGTATTTCGCTTCATCGGCATCGAACACATCACCATAATCAACGCCGACCAAATGGCCATTGATGCAGACACCAGCCTCAAAAAAGCACATCAACAGATTGACGACTTGTCCATCCTCACAGCCGCCGCGTAAAAGAGACTAAAATGACCACGAACAATGCCGCAACATTACCAAGAAAAGTCGTCAGAATCATCAACGGCATGCCCACCACCGACGGTGCAGGCGTCGAACTAGTGCGGGTTATCGGTCAACCTTCACTCATGGAACTTGATCCATTCTTACTACTGGACGCCTTCCGATCAGAAAACCCGAAGGACTATATCGCCGGTTTCCCGTCACACCCACACAGAGGATTCGAAACCGTCACCTATCTTCTTAACGGCCGAATGCGCCACAAAGATAATGCAGGCAATGAAGGTGTCATCGCTGCCGGTAGCGTTCAATGGATGACTGCAGGCAAAGGCATCATCCACTCAGAAATGCCAGAACAAGAAAATGGTCTACTCGAAGGATTTCAACTCTGGATTAACCTACCGGAATCGCACAAAATGACAGCACCCCAATATCAAGAGCATAACAACGACAGCATACCAACTGAGGATCGAGACAATGCCAGCATCAAAGTTATTACCGGCAAAACGTCAAAAGGCACCACTGGGCCAGTCGTACAACCCCTAACTGATCCTCTGTATCTCGATATCAAGCTCGAAGCTAATACCGAATTCACTGAGACTCTAGCACCAGAACACAATGCGTTCATCTACGTCATTAGAGGTAGAGTGAGTTTATTAGATGAACACAATGAAAGCGTATTAATAGGGCGAGACCAACTAGCCATACTATCGAAAGGTGCAACTCTGACTCTTAAAGCTAACGAACAGGCTGCACAGTTTCTTCTTATTGCCGGCAGGCCGCTAAACGAACCAATATCTCGCAGCGGGCCATTTGTAATGAATACTGACAATGAAATTCGGCAAGCAATTCATGACTATCAAAAAGGTCAATTTTAGAAAAATAATTTGATTTAAAAAAGGGAGGCTGTATAAATATACTTTTTCGAGGTTGCTTAGGAACGTAAACAGCCTAAAAAATTTTTAGAGCGTATCAAGTCGATAGCAGTCAAATTTGGAGCATTAACATATTACTTGAATTTTAAATTGACTCCAAGGTTTGAGGCTCTGAAATTGTTAAGTAGCCCATTATCTAAGATGTAAGCTATTGTTTTTCTAAAACAGACCTGTCAAATCAAAACAATGGCTACTTTAAAGATAATTAATCAATCCCAACTGGCCCTCAGGGTAGCTTACCGACGCTCACCTTCACGCTCAATTAATACACTTAAACCTTTGCGCACCAATAGTGTGTTCTGTTACACACCACAAAGCTCTTAATTAAGTACGCGCCCCATAGTTGTCTGCATAGGATGATATGACCTACATAGTTGTGAAGTCAACCCATGATTTTTTATATCTATGACCAAATGAAAGAAACCGAATGACCTTATTTTTTAAAATGGTTTGGCTAATACTAACCAAAACATCTTGTGCTGGCAGCTTGACTGATAATTGCTAACGACCTGGGTCTTTTTAAAAACTAATCTCATTTTGCACAAAATTGCACAATCCTTACATATCTAGTGCATATTTTGCGTTTAATCTATTAAGTGAATAAGTAATACACACAGAAGATATTATTATTTAATATAAAAATGGTAATAACATGCAAAAGTTTAAAATACTCATCGTTGATGACATAGAAAAAAATATCTTTGCACTCACGACCGTTTTGGAAGCCAATCCAAACTTTGAAATTGACGGTATTTCCAGCGCTACTGAAGCCCTTAGTTACATAGATAATGTACCTTTTGACCTGATCTTATGTGATGTTCAGATGCCAAATATGGATGGATTTGAATTTGTCTCCATCATTAGACTGAGAAAGAAAACAGCCAACATCCCCGTCATATTTGTGAGTGCACATCAAAAAAGTCCAACATTTTTTCAGCGATCTAAGGACTTAGGGGCCATTGATTACCTTGTAAAACCGATTAATGAAGAAGAACTCACACATCGTCTTAACGTTTACTACTCCTTTGCTATACGAGAGCATCAGAAAATAAATGAATTAAATGTTTTAAATAATAAATTAATTGTTGCCAACGAACTGACGCAGTTGATTGATACCGCGAACGCTCCTATCTTCGGTATAGATACACAGGGAAAAATCAACGAGTGGAACAAGCAGGCAGAAAAGATCACTTACTTTAATAAAGAAGACGTAGTGGATCAAGATCTTGTGGCAAATTTTATTACCGATGATTATAAAGCTTCGGTAGGCGAAATTTTAGAGAAAGCACTTAAAGGCGAAGAAACGACCAACTTTGAATTTCCTTTGTTTACCAAATCTGGAGATCGAGTCGATGTTTTACTTAACTCGACAACACGACGTGATGCCTATGGACAAATCGTTGGTGTGATTGGCGTAGGTCAGGATATTACAGAATTGAATCAAATAAGGGTAGAACAAGAGAAAGAGCGAAAAGAAGCCGCTGCACAAATCATCCAATCATCCAAACTTGCAACACTAGGAGAAATGGCGACATCAGTCGCGCATGAATTGAACCAACCACTGAACGTGATACGAATGGCTGCAGGGAATAGCCGCAGGAAGATCGCTAAAGGCACCGCTGATCCAAAATATCTGAACGATAAACTGAAGCGCATTGAAGAGCAGACGGCACGAGCAGCTGCAATTATTGATCACATGCGCATGTTTGGGCGTGAGGCGAAGGA
>CAWVZP010000063.1:0-14629 GCA_963934675.1 uncultured Gammaproteobacteria bacterium
GAGCTGGACTATGGCATGACGGGTGGCGTTCTAAAGGTTGAGATTAGAGCTGCAACCGCTGGGTATTTGCTTCGCCAATGGCATGTGGATTGTTCAAAAAAATCCGAATTAGAGCCAAGAGATTTTCAACTAGCGCTGAAAAATCTAGGTGCCTTATATGGTGTGGGTAATTTAAAAATAGCACCTGGTTATGAATAATAAATAAGATATACAAATGAAAGATTTAATAGAGAAAATGAGTGTTCAAGATTATAACACTGCAATTAAAGATATTGCGGGCCTGAAAGACTATACGCTTGTTTTCAATATAATTAGCGCCTATTTTTGTGAGCCTAATTTGACTGACTCGAAGATAACTGATGAAAATGAGTTTGACATTAGAACTTCAAAAACTCGCAATAAAGTAAGTTGGGCGATTAATAAGGCGATTCTAAAGTTTATAAATCAAGATCATGAGCTTTTAATTAAAAAAATTTATCTTTCAGATGCGCCTTTAATAGATAAGAAGTTTTGCTTTTTATGGCACCTATGTCTAAATAATCGGTTGTTCAGAGAAATCACAACACAAGTGTTCAGTAAAGTGTATTTCACAGGAAGAGCACAGATTTCGCAGGACGACATCATTGCCTTTCTAAAAGATAAAATGTCTTCAGCGGGCCCTGATTTTCCGCAATGGTCAGAAGATACTTTATATAGGGTTGCTACAAAGTACCTCAGTTTAATGACCAAATTTGACTTTGTGACAGCTGGTCGGGTGAAGTCCTTTAACCACATTCGCCCAACGCCAGAAGCATTAGTGCTTTTCGTATATTTCTCTAATTTATTCTCACCTGAGATGAAAAATATTTTTGAGCATGAATTGCTCCCTGCAAGTTTTATAGCCAAAGAAGATATTCAAGACCGATTCAAAAAGCTTTCAATGAAAGGCTTCTTTGACATGAGTTTCAATGGTATAGCGCTCAATGTCGAATTAACTCATACCTATAAGGATATATGTGATGCCCTTTATAGCTGATCACAAACAAAAGTTTGCTGACCTAGACTTTAATATTGAAAACCAAGATCAGCTTCGTCGGCAAGCCAATGGTGGTAACAGTATTTTGTTTTCTTATTGTCCAGGTGAGGAAAATTTATACATTGGCAAAGCGAGAGATATTTATGAAGAAAAAGCGGAATTCATAGATATCAGCCAATTACTTGTCAGATTTATAGATTCCGATGGCTGGGATGCTTTTTCAGAGTACTACAGAGATTTCATTAACACTCCACATGTTGTTTTTAAATCTGACGATCCAGAACAAGACCTTTTTGACATGATTATTTCAGCCATTAAACAGGCTTGTGAAAAAGATAAGATTCCATTTCTTATTCGAAGTGGTTGCTTGTATGGCACGGGAATAGAGAATGTAAACATAATGGAGCACAAAGATGTTATGCAGCTAAAGCATCCTCTTGTCATTTTCTATCCATCGAAAATATCAGAAGACAATATTTTATTCTTGAATTTTAGACCAGCATCAAAGTATCGCTGTACGTTAGTGAAATAGGGACTAATTTAAATGACAATCATAAATCAAATACTAACGTTAGATCTCAAAGAAGACATTAAAAACGTTATCGACCTTGAAGACCGTTCAGAGACAGAGATTCAACACGAAATCGAGTCATACATCGTTACCGAAGGTATTGGTCGACACCTCTATGAATTTACAAACCAATTCACCTCAAATATTAAAGAGACTGGTGTCTGGCTATCAGGTTTTTATGGTTCTGGTAAGTCATATTTCGGGAAGATGCTGGGTTATATAATAGATAACCAGATTATAAATGGCACCCCTGCACGTGAGCGTTTTATACCGCGTTTAAAAGGTGTAAGTGATGCAGGTCTTATTGAAAACGCCCTACGTAATCTTGATGCAATTAACAGCCGCGTAGTGTTCCTTGATGTTGCTAAGCAAAATACTGAACGTGGATTGGCTTTCACCTTGTTTGCTAATCTGCTTAAAAATCTTGGTTTTCGTGATGATATTTACGGTTATATGGAGTTTGATCTGCTCCTAGATGGTAAATACGACGAGTTTAAATCCATTGTCCAAAAACTAGAGTCGAAGGATTGGGATGAGCTAAAGAAAAGTAATCGGCATGTCGCTAGAGTTATGCGAAAGGTCTTTTCAGAAATGGGCTACAGCGAGTCAGATTATGAAGATACTAAAAGCGTCTACAGTGCTTCGATAGAGGATTTTTCTGCCAGTAAATTTAAGACGGAACTGGAAAAATACCTTAAGTTTAATTCAGAAGAAACACTAGTCTTTGTTTTCGACGAGGCGAGTGAGGCTATTAGCCAAAAGAAATTTTCGCTTTTAGATTTAGAAGGGATTAGTGAATCACTATCGAGTATAAGTAATAAAGTTTGGACCATAGCTATTGCACAAGAAAAGCTCGACGACGTGATTAACAATGCTAACGTTAGTCGCAGTAGTTTGACCAAGGTTACCGATCGTTTTAAAACCAAGATTCACCTTGAGTCTACAGAAGTAGACGTCATCATTCGTAGTCGATTACTTCAAAAAACAGAACAGGCAAAACAAGATTTAGTTGCTTATTACCAAAAGAATGAAGGCCTAATCAGCGACGCCACCAACCTGAAATCATCGTTTCCTACGAAAACGGAAACAGCTGAAGATTTTGCGGTGTATTATCCTTTCCACAAATATCAATTCGATATTTTGCAAAAGTTCTTGTTTAGCTCAAACGCTTTAGTTGCTACCCAAATTGCAGCTCGAGGCATGATTATCACAACATTTGATGTGCTACGTAAGCAAATGCGTGACAAAGAGTTGTATAGCTTTACGCCAGGGTTCGCGATATGTGATGAAGCCCAAACCGCGCCGCCAGTTGGATTGGTCAACAAATACGATACAAGCCGAAAAATATTAAAGGAAAATGGCAGCAGCATTGACGGCGAGAAACTGCTCAAAACCATGCATCTATTAGCCGACTCTGAAGTAGTAGCGCCAACGGTTGAAAATATAACCAAAAGCTATATTACGGACATTACGTCTTACTATGAAGTAAAACCAGCAATTGAAGATGCGCTTAAGCTACTGCTTGAAGCTAAAGTACTACTGCTATCAAACAACAACTACAAAATCACATCAGATCTTGAAGGCAAAATGCTCGAAGAAATGAAAGATTTTGATGTCGAACTTTTCAGCAAGAAGCGTGAGTTAATTAAGTATCTGAAGGACTACAAAACCTTTAACGCAGTTGCATCCTACAATGATGGCAGTGATGCATTCAAATTTAGCGTGCTGTCGGACCAAGACGATGAGTTAGCACCTGTAGGAAGCAAACACTTAAAGATCACAGCCTATAGCTTGTTCAATATCAGTGATGATCGTCAGGATTTTATTGAACAACTGAAGCTTGATACTCAGTATCAGAAAGAGCTTATTACCTTGGTGCCAGATACTTCAGAGTTCTCCCAGATTGATAAATTGATAGGCGAAGTTATGCGCTACGCCTACATGGAGGAAAAATACTCGAATGAAAAAGATGCCGATAAGCGTCAAATTATTCGTGAATTTGAAGTTATACGAGAAGAGAAGCAACGAACTTTAAGAGGGCTAATTCAAGACGCATATCACAATGCATCCCTGATCTACATGTTCGACGAGCATCTGTTGAACGTTGATACATTTAAGGGAACCATTGCCGACAACCAGCGAAAAATGGTGAAAAACATCTACACCAAGCGTTTATCAAGTCAACTTTCTGATAGCCTGGTCTCGAAGATTTTCAGCACACATAAAGAAAGCCTGAATAAGTTATTTACCGCTAATGATTTTGCATTCTTCGACGGTCACGGCAATTTTACTGGCGATCACCTTAAAATTGTTGAAGAAATCAACGCTAAGATAAAGTCGCGCTATATGGATGGTAAATCTCTAGAAGCTGACTTGTCAGGTGCTCCATGGGGCTATAGCTACGGAACATTAGTAACGACTCTTGCAGTACTATTCCGTGCCGGTCGACTATCGGTTAAGTTTAACGGCGACACCTATTTTTCTCATGAGCAAAAAGCGGTTCACGATGCCTTTACGAATACCACCAAGTTTAAATCTGCGTCGTTCAAATCGATTACTGCAACGCTAACAGCTGTGCAGAAGAACCAGGCAGTACAACTACTGATGGAACTCGAAACACAGGACCATATCGGCAAAAAGGTAGATTGGAATACAAACGATTTTGACTTGGCTGACAGTATTCGTTTGATGGCTGAACATTTTATCAGTGCCATTACCAACCTGAGTGATACTGTTCAAGATTTTGAAGAACTATTCCCCAAAGTGGCAGGTTTAAAACAAGACTTGCAAGGTTTCGCGGGTAAAGTTACCGAGAGTAACTATATCGAAAAGGTTGAGTATCTACTTAATAACAGCGATACGTTCAGCGATGCGGTTCAAGCCATATTAAAAGCTCAGAAATTCATTAAAAAGAACTTTCCAAAAGTTAAAGAATTTAAGCGCTTTATTGACGATGTTCGAAGCGAGCTGATAAAAGCTGATCGCAGTGACAATAACATTGATGAAGCCTATGAAGAATTCGAGCGCTTATTCAAACAGGATATGGTGAAAAACTTTGCCAATCTCCAGCAACAAGTACAAGTTGTAAAAGATGCTTATTACAAGTTAGTTAAGACAGCATCTATAGGTATGAGTCACGAGTACAAGGTCCTGAGCGGTAAAGTCGAGGCTGCTTTGCGTGAGCTGAAGAACTATCCCGTCGCGCCGAACCGATTAAATCAGCAAAAGCTTGATGCCTTAAAAGCCTACGCAGAAAAACGGGTAGTTGGTGAACCAGTACTTGAGTTCAGCGTTAGCTGCTCAAATAGTGGTTTTTCTCTCTCCGATATTTTGAACTACACAGCCCAAGCACCGCTAAAAGATAGCGAGCTGCTTATTGTACAAAGTAGTTTTATCACAGAAGAACCGCAGCCCGAGCCTGTACCCACACCGCAGCCTACACCTAATCGTGGTCCCGATGGTGGCGAGCCTGCACCAGCCCCGACTCCAGTTCAATCACCAGCACCGAAACAACCCCGCAAAGTTGCTTTTAAAGTTTCTAGTAAGGTGATGACAGTGCAAGAGTATAAAACCTTGCTGACTACGCAGCTAACGGCGCTTGCTGCGGCCAAGCCCGATGAAGAAATCGAACTAACTGTAGATATTAATAGCGAAGGACTGTAAGCCCATGAAATTAGCTGACCACGTAGACCATTTAAGAGAGCTGATTGAAGCCGCCTTCGATAAGCAATTTGCTAGACTGGGTTTTAGTAAGACCAAGCAAATGGACGCCATCCAGGTAGAAAAACTACCAGAGGAAGTTAAAACCAAGCGCGAGCGCTTCGCCGTGATGCTGGAGAACCATATCGGTGAAACCGGTGGCTATGAAAGTGCCCGTGAAAAGCTACTGGATGAATTAACGTTTACCTTATTCAACCGCCTTGCCGCCATAAAAGTGATGGAGGCAGCCAGCTTATTTCCGCCCATATTAACAAAGCAAAAGGAGCATGGTGATCGTTCATTCGGCCATAAAGCCTGGCTAGAAATGAATCCGCACATGCGTTATGAAGAGCTGGAAGGTATTCGCGATTATTTAAAATCAGCGTTTGACGAACTTGGTCAAACGTTGCCGTTGTATAGCAAAGCCTACCCTTATGCGCTTTTACCTGATGCTATTAGTTTAAATGATATTATTGACGCCTTTAATGTGGTTGATACTGACGCGCAAGCTAATGACTCATCAGAAGAGACCATCTGGCAAAGTGATGATGTTCTCGGTTGGATGTACGAAAGCTACAATAACGCCAAGAAAAAGGCCCACAAAGACAGCGGTGATAAAACCGAATATAACAAGGTATCACTGCAATCACAGGTGTATACGCCGCGCTGGGTGGTACAATTCTTGGTCGAAAACTCTCTGGGTAAAATGTACCTCGAGATGTACCCGCACTCTGAGATAAAACAGCGTTATAAAATTGCCAATGCACCAACAACACAAATACGAGCACCTAAGCCTTTACATGAAGTGCGCACCATTGATCCAGCTTGCGGCTCGGGCAACTTTTTATTGTATGCCTTTGACTTCTATTACGAGCTTTATCTGGACCAAATTGAAAACTATGGTGCAGACTATGATGAAAAAGACATCCCTAAACTCATCATTGAAAATAACCTGCATGGCATAGACTTAGACGATCGTGCTATCCAGTTAGCACAGCTTGGCTTATTTATCAAAGCTAAGAAAAAGCGCCGTACAGTCGGCGAGTTGCATTTCAAAGTGGTATCGTCCGATTTCTATTTGCCTGAGTATGCGGCAGTAAAGCACATCTTCGAACAGGGCAATTTGGTGTCGGCTCAGCAGCGGGAGTTTATAGAGAAGGTATGGGGTGATCTCATGCAAGCCTATAAGTTTGGCTCGCTGATTCATATTGATAAAGAGTTAAAGGAACAGCTATCTCAGGTTAAAGAGCTTGCCCTTGGTGAAACATTTGATTCGACGCAAAAGTTAAAAAAGAAAATTGTTGAAGGGGATCTCTTCGCAGCGGCAGACTATGCCGAGCACCAAGAATTTGCAGAAAACTTCTTTGCAAACTTATTTGCTGCGGTAGAGCAATATGCTCGTACAGAGCGTAATACTTTCTTAAGTGGCAAAACGCGAGATGCGATTACATTCTTAGAGCTGTTAACTACTGATTACGATGTGGCAACCGCTAATCCGCCGTACACTGATAGTGCGGACTTTGGGCCAGACCTGAAAGAATTCATTGAGGAAAACTATAAAAAACCGTACAAATTTAATACCAACTTATATGCTACCTTTATCAAGCGTTGCTGCGAACTTACAGATAAGGACGGTAAGGTCGCCATGGTTCATCCGCCAACATTTATGTATATCAAGACATTCGAAGATGTCCGAAAATATATGATTGAGAAAACGAGCATCGATCTATTCGTGGAGTGGGGCTATTTGGGAATGTTCCATCAGTCAGCTCGAGTTGATGCCGCGATGTATGTCCTTGATAAAAATAAACAAGAGAAAGACTCAACCTTTATCAAGTTGAACCACATTTATGAAGGCAAACGTTACAACGCTTTTGTTGAGGCATATGATAATTTGATCGATGGTGTAGCTTACCAAAATAATTACACCATCCCGCAATCCAAACTGAAAATCATCAAATCATGGCCGTTTATCTATTGGATATCTGATGAGTTTAGGAAAAAGTTTGGGCTAAATACCATAAGTCAGTCTTTGTCAGTTCAACGAGGCTGTGAATCAAGTAACAACAATCGTTTTTTGAAGTTTTGGTGGGAAATATTCGTTCGAAAAGTTGATAATGAGAAATGCTACTACTCTTACGCAAAAGGAGGCCCTTTTAAGAAGTGGTATGGGAATTTGTGGTTAACTATTGATTTTAGGCCAGTCTCAAAAGCTGTAATCGAGAAGAAGGGAAACTTAACCTCAGAAAGCTTTTATCACAAAGAAGGCATAACTTCTGTTAGATCAGGCTCTAAAGGACCTTCATATCGATATTTACCCCCGAACTGTGTTTTTGACAATGGAGGGACATCAATTTTCGGCGGAAATTATTCCAATGAAATGAGTAGTCTCGCATACCTTAATTCTTCTTTAGCCAACTATGTTATTGATTGCCTCAACCCTACAGTCAATACACAGATTTTTGACATAAAAAGAATGCCATTCGTACCGGTTTCTGGAAATGTTGAAAAAACCCTTTCTAGATTGGCTAAGTCAAGTATTGCAATAACCCAATATTTAAACCGATATTCGATAATTGAGTTGGAATTTGATGCATCGCCATTTTGTGAATTTGGCAAGACAGCAGATTTTTGGCAACGAATTCTTGCCTTTTGTAATTTCGAAAACCACCTCTTAACTCAAGTTCTCATCAACGAGGCCATTATCAATGACAAGATATTCGAGGTTTATGGCCTAACTGAACATGATAAGTCGATGGTACTAGCCAAAGAGGGGGAAAGCATTGGTGGCCTACCAGTTACCTCCGACGCCCGGAATGCTTATCTGGCTGAAACGGAAGCCACCAAGGACTTCCCGCTTGATAACATTTGTGAATTTATCGAAGCACTGCCTGTAAAAGAGTTCACAACTGAAGAACTTGAAGCCATTGAAAGTGGATTTGGACGTCTTTATCAAAGCAATAACGACCTTGAAGAATTTTGCATTCGACACCAAGTGAATCCGATCAACGTATGGTATTGGTTTAAACAAAGCAAGATAGTCCCTAAGCAACGTACGCAGACTCTATCCATGGAGTTTTTAGCGGATATGGTTCGGGAAATCCTGATCGAAGATGAAGATGGAATCATCCCGCTAGTGCCTAATGCTGGTGAGAAAGTCCTTCTTGATCGCATCGAAGAGAAGTTTCTCGAGAAAGGGTTTAGTACTGCTCAATACTCAAGTTTCGACTCAGTGCTGGGTCGACCGATTCATGATTACCTCAACAATAATTTCTTTGCCGAACTTTCCGATCATCTCAACCTGTTCATGTACCTGCCGAAAACACCGTTTATCTGGCATCTCACTAGCGGCCCAGAGCAAGGCTTTGATTGTTACATCATCATCTACAAATGGAATCGCGATAACTTGCTGCGCTTACGCTCGGTATATATCGAAAACCGTGAACGCGCTTTGCAAAACCGTCAGAGCGATATTGCGAATAATGAAAGTGCAGAAGCGCAAAACGAGAAAGAGCGCATCTTTAAGCAATTGAAAGAAATCGACGCCTTTAAAAAGAAAATCGACGAACTATTGGCTGAAGGTTACAACCCGATTCTTGATGATGGTGTAGGCAAAAATATCGCGCCTTTACAAAAAAAGAAAATGCTGGCTTATGACGTGTTAAATGCGGGTCAGCTAAAAAAATACTTGAACGCTGATTGGTAAGGATGCCCGACTATGATTGATACCTGGTTTAAAGAGGATTTAGCGCGCATCTTGGAACAGCACCCTGTGGCCATATTTATTGATGAAAGCGGGGAGGCAGAATTTCTAATAAAGGGCCTGAAAGGTCAATGTGAGGTGTACTTCACCAATGGAGAGCTCGACGAGCTGGAAGCGAAATATCGCATTGAAAAAGCCATACAAGAGCATCCTGAATCTGAGCACAAGTACGTTATCTATACGCAACTCAGCAAAGAAGACTTAACCTTTGCACGCGAGTACTGTGAGACCAATGGTTGCATCGAAATTCGTTATTTGCAGAACTACATCAAGGATAAGGTTCACCGGACCTTAAACTTAAATATTAACTTGCCGAAAGACGAGTTGATCGCTGCTGCAAAAGTGAGTGTGGGTAAAGATCGTACATACTGGATGGACTTAAGCCACAAAGGAGCCTCTGAAATCTTTGATTTAGACAAGGAACTGCTGCCCTTTGTTCATGATCCCGAAAACTATGTCACTGAAAAATACGACGCACAGTTGCGTGAAACCTTTTACCGCAAGGTTAATGAGCTGCTAGGCCAAGAATATATCGATAAACCTGCATCTACGCTGGCGTCTGAAGTTGTATCTGCGATGTTAAAGGGCTTGGCGGATAATGACTGTGATAAGACGTTGTTATCAGTTTACAACAGTTGGCTTGATTCGGTGAGTTATCGCAATTCATTTGGCTCATACCTCGCCAAACATAAGTTGGATTCAGCGTTTATTAACAGCAGTGCTATCTGGCAGATCAATCCCGACCACCCATTTAGGCAGGTGGATGAAGCTTGGTTAAAGGAATTAGGCAATAAACTGGCTAATAAATCTTTGGCTAAAGGAGAGTCAGCACAACTTGTTGCTAGGCTGAAACAACGCCATCAAAGCAAACAGGCACAAGCGCTGGGCATTGTGTTTTGGAACGACATTATTACTTTGCTCGACTTTGATCCGAAGGATATGACCTATTTAAGCAGCTTTGCTGAATGTGTTGAGTTTTACAAAAAACATTTCTGCCCGCTTGATACTGCCATACGTAATTTGTACACCGAATTTATGCAACAACGTGACAGCCTTGAGCCTTTCCAAGAGCTTTACAAAGAGTACGTTACGCTGTTTTTAGATAAGTGGTTCCAGTATTTTAGTCAGTACCGGGAAGATCAAACTGGCATTTTACAATCCATTATTGACCGTGATATCCAAATTGATCGCCCAGGAAAGAACAGCAAAATAGCCGTGATTGTAGGCGATGGCGTAGCCTATGAAATTGCAGAGCAGGTTGCTATCAAGGTTAAGCAACTTGGTAGCCATAGTACACTTACTCGCCGTCATATCTTAGCTGATTGTCCATCCGAAACTGAAAACAACATGAGTCATATTTACATGGCAAATGGTGTGATTGATGCCGTGCAAAATAAGCGAGAAAAGTATCTTGCAGCCCAAAATTCACACATTGATATCGATTACATTCGTCTTGATGAGGTAAGTGATAAGCCTCTATCGGGTCAGGTGCTAATTTGTACCTATAAAGATATTGATGACATGGGTGATAAGCTCAATCATAAGGCGCTGAAATACTTCCCAGAATCTATCGATTTTTTTGCTGAAAAGATTAATCAGTTGCTCAATATCGGCTATACCAAAGTGTATTTAATCACAGACCATGGTTTCGTGTTGACTGGCTTGCTAAGTGAAGCCGATAAGATAGTGGTTAAGCCTTCAGGGCAAAACTACATTGACGAACGCTTCATCTGGACCAGTGACAAACAAGAAAGTTTAATCCCTCAGTTTATTGAAGTAGCAAAGGCCTACAAAGATTACAACTATCTTTACTTCGCCCGCAGCATGAACCCGTTCAAAACCCCTGGCACTTATGGCTTTGCGCATGGCGGTTTAGCACCTCAAGAGTTGGTGACGCCTTATTTTTGTTGGGAGCAAGAAAGTGATGTTATGGGAGAGCTGCCTGTAATCATTGTGAACAAGCATGACTTGGTCAGTGTAACTGGAGAGCTGTACCAGCTAAAACTGCGGGCTGAATCGGGTGAAGGAAATATGTTCACGCTCGACCGTAAAGTGATGTTGTTGTTCTTTGCTAACAAAGCCCAAGTGAACAAGAGCGATGTTATTACAGTGCAGAGTAATGGTGGCGTCACCAAAGAATACACCTTTGATGGTCATGATGAAGTTGAAGTGCAACTGGTTGACGCGATGACGAAGCAGCAGCTGGATCGCGTTGTGGTGAAAAAGAACAACGACCGAGACTTAGGTGGGTTGTTTTAAAGGCAGGTTATTTTAAAACCACAAATATTGAAGCCAGTTATTAAAAAGAATGCGAGAGAGGAAAAGGCGATGGCCGTTTTGAATGATTTAGACCACAAGTTGTTAGAACACTTTAGAGGTTATGTGGTTAAAAAAGACTTGGTGCGCATGGTAAAAGTTGGCGCCAATGTACCGGTGTTTGTATTGGAATATTTGATTGCCAATTCCTGCTCTACCGATGATGAAGAAAAGATTAAAGAAGGCATGGAAAACGTTAAGAAAATTCTTAGCGAGCACTACGTTAACCCTGAAGAAAGTTCTCTAATACATTCTAAAATAAGAGAAAAAGGTCGATTTAAAATAATCGATAAAATTTCTGTCAAACTGGATTCGAAAAAAGATATCTATTGGGCTCAGCTTCAAAATAGCAACATTAACAACGGTAATATCCGTGATGGCCTTGTGAAAGAGCATGAGAAGATGTTAATGGGTGGTATTTGGGCCATTATTGACGTTGAATATGACCCCGACATAAGAATCGGTCAAAACATATATCCGTTTGTAGTGACAAATATAAAGCCTATTCAACTGTCGACTTTTGATAACAGTAAGATTATCCAGAAAAGGAATGAGTTTTCGAGAGATGAATGGCTGAATGTATTGCTACGTAGCTGTGGATATGAGCCTGATGCTGAAGGGATGACAACCCGCGTAAAAATGCTGTTACTTGCACGTCTGCTGCCAATGGTTGAGAGTAATTTTAACTTTGTAGAGTTAGGTCCGCGGTCAACAGGTAAGTCGTTCGTTTTTAAAGAGCTTACACCTTATGCCGTGCTTATATCAGGTGGTCAAGGAACAGTTGCCAAGCTCTTTGTTCACGGTTCTACTGGCAAAGTTGGTGCCGTTGGTCAATGGGATGCGATATGTTTCGATGAGGCAACGGACAAGATCTTCAAAGAAAAGGATGCTGTTCCTTTAATGAAGGACTATATGGAGTCTGGCTCGTTTTCGCGAGCTGGTGCAGGAGGTGAAATCACTGGTGTTGCTTCAATAATCCTAAACGGCAATATAAATCAACCAGTTGAGACGGTATTGCAAACATCTCACTTATTTAGTCCTCTTTCTGATGAAGTGAATAACGATACTGCATTCCTTGATCGTATTCATTTTTATCTACCTGGGTGGGAAATGATCAAGTTTGCTCCTAAGCACTTCACATCTAATTTTGGTTTCAGTACAGACTACTTCTCAGAAGCATTGAAGTCGTTTCGTCGCGTTACATACACTGATGCTCTCGAAAACTTTTTTTCATTAGGTTCACACTTGAAGCAACGTGATACCAAGCCTGTGAAAAAGACGGTATCAGGTCTGATTAAATTGCTTCATCCGAATGGTGAATACACCAAGGAAGATGTACGCGAATACCTCGAGATTGCTCTTGAAATGCGACGTCGCGTGAAAGAACAGTTAAAGCGAATCGGTGGAATGGAGTTTTGGGATACGAATTTTTCTTACATAGATAAAGAAACGCAGGAAGAGCACTTTGTTGGCTTGCCTGAGGAAAAGGGATCTCACTTAATCGAAAATACGCCACTGCCGCCTGGTGTTTGTTACACCAGTACTAGTGATGGTGACAATGTCGCGCTCGTGCGTATTGAAGCTGTTACTACCTCGGGTTCTGGGAAACTCAATATTTCTGGTGTAAGTAACACCGGAGTAAAAGAAAATATCAAGAATACCTACCAGTATATTAAAGCTAATGAAAAAACAATTTTAAGTGAACAACATTCGCTTAAAAATTACGATATCACTATCCAAGTAACCAATATGCTGGGGGCTTCAATATCAACGGGAATTGGTTCGGCGGTTTATATCGCAATCGTGTCTGCTCTGTACAAAAAGAACCTAAAGGCTGGCCTTGCAGTGTTGGGTAATATATCCGTTGGCGGTGCGATTGAAAGGTCAATTAACTTTGCAGACAAGATAACAATGTTGTCTGAGAATGGCGCGAAGACGGTTGTTGTTCCAATGGATAATCTAGTTGAGCTAACAAATGTACCACCAACAGTTCTTGGCAATACAGATGTTCCATTTTATCAGAATAATCAGATGCTTATGCAAAAAAGCATACTGCTTGACTGATTTTAAATATTGTTGGGGTAAGATAATTGACTATCGTTAATAGCAAAGAATTCATTCGTGAGGTAAAGCGCACACCTCAGAATTTCTACATTATTCACTATTCTTGCCAAAGCTTGAATGATGATAACGACGGCTTATCTCCTCGAATTACCTCGATTGCTGTACTGCATCTATCTACAGATCAGACAGTAAGTTTTTCTATTCATGCTATTGCTGAAGAACTTGGTATCAGCCGAGACGAAATCCATCAACGTCTCGATGATATTGAGCGTGCGTTACTAAGTAAATTCAATGAATTCGTCCGTGATCGTCGAGATAGATACTGGATTCACTGGAATATGCGTAATCTGACTTACGGTTTCGAACATTTAGAGCATCGATACCGAGTGCTTGGTAAAACCGATATGGCGGTAATTCCTGTTGAAAGACGAATCAATCTCAATGATATTTTGTCTGACCGTTATGGTAGCGGCTACGTTGCAGATCCTCGATTAAAGTCATTGATGAATTTAAATGGTGGTATCCATCGACACTTTTTAACTGGTGCGGAAGAAGTAGAAGCTTTCAAGAGTAATGAATTCATTAAAATGCATAACTCTACGCTGTGTAAGACCGGTTTTTATAAGAAAGTAATCGATAAGCTAGCTCAGGGAAAACTTAAAACGAACTCAAAGGGTATGGGCGTTCTCATTGATAGGCTTTTTGAAAGCCGGTTGGCTAAGACAATTGCATTGGCTAGTGCATTAATTTCGGTACCCATATCTGCTTATCAAGGCTTTATTTGGCTAACAACATGACGGGACAGTGTTGTATGGTCAGGGAGGATTACTCATGCCAAAACTAAAAGGTTCTGAGATTAGAACAATAGATAAAATTTTCGAGATGTCAGATGGCTATCTGTTAGATTTTTCAGATAGGACAATGGCTGAGTATTTTGAAGATGAGTTGAGCATTGATATTACCCAAGAGAAGTACCAGATTAATGGAGGCTCAAAGGCTAAACGTTTAAGATCTTTTATTGAGCTAGAGGATGGTTACTTGGTTGGCCAAGTACTCAGAAAACTTTGGCAGTATAAATGTGATTACAAACCCGAAGACCCACAGGAAAAGGCAAAGCTGTTTGAAATTTTAGCTAAAATTGAAACAGGTGTTAGTGCTTCAGTGTTAGCAACGCTTTCAACCAAAGCCGAAGTTTTGAATA
>CAWVZP010000064.1:0-14260 GCA_963934675.1 uncultured Gammaproteobacteria bacterium
TCGCGATAGCTCGCCAATGGTGTTGTTTCTTTTCGAGTTGGTTTGGCTTAACTGGGATTTGACTGTGATTCGAGTTGAATATTGAAATTCGTTTTACGCCTAGTTCAGTCGTTTTCTGAATCATCCAGTCGAGATGGTCATTCCGACTTAGACCTTGAATGATTTCGCTGTCCAAACTCGATTCAGTATTACAGTCCAATGTTGAAGCTATCGAAGCAAAGGTTTTCTTTCCATCAAAACATAGCTTCGATATGTAGTCACAACGATCTAAGCTGTTGAAAAGAATAATGTTTGTACCCGTTTTAAGCCGGAGTACAATGCGCACATAGTGGCTAGTCGCTGTATCTAACTGGACTTTTGAACCTACAATAAGCGGCTGTTGGGTAAAAATTCGAGACAGTCGCATCACTTAATCCTGTTGATGTTAACGAGTCGTTAATTAAGAGTGATTACCTTATGTCAACGCTGACATGGGTCTGTCGAATTTACAATCAATCTAGTGCGTGTAAATCATTGATATATAGAGCATCAGTACTCAACCAGAATTTCGTCGTGACAATAAATGCAGGGGCTATGATTTAACAATTGTCCCTGCAGCATCTAAAGGCGTCATCTGGCAATGATGGCAATTATAGAGCACTTATTGCTTATTATAGGCCAGCATCAGACTTTAACACTTCAGCTTTGTCTGTTTTTTCCCAACTCAAATCTATGTCCTCTCTGCCAAGGTGGCCATAGGCCGCTGTCTGAAGGTAAATCGGATGAAGCAAATCGAGCATTGCGATTAAACCTTTGGGTCTCAGATCAAAATGTTGTCGAATCAGCTGAATAATGCGGGCATCATCAATTCTCCCCGTACCAAATGTCTCGATACTGATGGACGTAGGCTCAGCAACGCCAATTGCATAAGAAACCTGTAATTCACAGCGATCGGCAATGCCAGCTGCGACAATGTTTTTAGCGACATAACGGGCAGCATAAGCTGCCGAGCGATCAACTTTTGACGGATCTTTACCTGAAAAGGCACCGCCACCATGCCGTGCCATACCACCATAGGTATCGACAATAATTTTACGGCCGGTTAAACCAGCATCTCCGACTGGTCCGCCAATAACAAAGCGCCCTGTTGGATTAACGTGAATATTTTCAGTCTTACATTTTGAAAACCATTCTTCGGGTAGTACGGGCTTTAAAATGGTTTCAATCACGGCTTCGCGCAACGTTGAGAGGCTAACGTCTTCGGAGTGTTGGGTCGAAAGGACGACCGCTTCAATACCCACTGGTACATGATTTTCGTAACGTAAAGTTACTTGGCTTTTTGCATCTGGCTGTAACCAGCTAAGTTCTCCTGACTTTCTCACTTCTGCTTGACGTTTTACCAATCGGTGCGCGTAGGTAATAGGTGCTGGCATTAAAACGGCCGTTTCGTTGCTCGCATAACCAAACATCAGGCCCTGATCTCCTGCACCCTGTTCACGGTCGTCTGACTCGTTAACACCCATTGCAATATCATCAGATTGTTGGCCTATTCCAGTGAGGACGGCGCAAGTGTTGCCATCAAAACCAGATTCTGGTGTGTTATAACCAATATCATTCAAAGTTTTTCGCACCAGGGCTTCCATATCGACCCATGCTGATGTGGTGATTTCACCAGCGAGCATCACCATGCCGGTTTTGACTAAGGTTTCACAGGCAACACGCGAACGTGGGTCTTGCTCAAGCAATGCGTCTAGAATGGCATCGGAAACTTGATCAGCCACTTTATCTGGATGACCTTCAGATACTGACTCGGAAGTGAAAATGTAAGCATTTGACATAGGTGTGTTCTGCCCAAATAAAAGCAGTATATAGAAGACAGTCGATAACAAAATAGCAAATCGTCAATTTGAAAAAATAAATACATAAATATATATGCATATCTTATTTTTTTGGTGATTATGGCGATAGCGGATATTTTGAGTTGCCCAAAATAGTCATTTGCGAGAGAATACCGCGCCCTATTCGGGGCTAGCGGAGATAGAGCGAAGCGGCTGTCCGAATAGTTAACCAGGTCGATAGAGTTTAGACGTCAGTAATGGACGTTTTCCTTAATTTGCAGCCTATCGGTCACTATTTTCTTCGGAGCCAGTTATGCCTTCACCCAAGATGCTTGCCAATGCTATCAGGGCATTAAGTATGGACGCAGTTCAAAAAGCCAAATCGGGTCACCCCGGCGCCCCTATGGGCATGGCTGATATTGCTCAGGTTCTCTACTGCGAATTCTTAAAACATAATCCTCAGAACCCCAGCTGGCCAGACCGTGACCGATTTGTCATGTCTAACGGGCATGGCTCAATGCTACCTTATTCACTACTACATTTGACCGGTTACGACCTTTCAATAGATGATTTAAAAAATTTCCGTCAACTTCATTCAAAAACACCCGGTCACCCAGAATATGGGTACGCACCAGGTATCGAAACAACAACGGGACCTTTGGGTCAAGGCTTTGCTAATAGTGTCGGTATGGCTATTGCTGAACGAACGTTAGGGGCTGAATTTAATCGCGATGATCACAAAATTATTGATCACAATACCTATGTGTTCCTCGGTGATGGTTGCATGATGGAAGGTATTTCGCATGAGGCGGGTTCACTCGCTGGCACTTTAGGTCTGGGTAAACTGATCGCATTTTGGGATGACAACGGTATTTCCATTGATGGTCCTGTTGAAGGCTGGTTTGAAGATAATACGCCACAGCGTTTCGACGCTTATGGCTGGCATGTAATCGAAGTAGATGGTCACAATGCCGACGCCATTAAAATAGCAATAGAAGCGGCTCGCGCGGTAAAGGCGAAACCATCACTTATTTGTTGTAAAACCACCATAGGTTATGGTTCACCAAACAAGGCAGGCACTCATGGTTGTCATGGCGCACCATTGGGCGATGAAGAGATTGCACTGACCCGTGAAGCACTGGGTTGGGAGCATGAACCTTTTGTCATACCTGAAGACGTTTATGCGAAGTGGAACCATTGTGAAGGTGGCCAGGCGAAAGAAGAAGTCTGGAACCAAAAATTAGTAGCCTATCGCACCGCATACCCTGAATTAGCAGTGCAGCTTGAACGGCGTTTGGCAGGTGATCTGCCAACAAACTGGGAAGAATTGTCCACGGCTTACGTTGCTGAAGTGGGTGTTGCAGCCGAAACCAAAGCGAGTCGACAAGCCTCGTTGGCAGCAATCGAAACTTACTCCCATTTGATGCCAGAACTATTCGGTGGCTCAGCCGATTTAGGCTGTTCGAATTTAACCGAATGGTCCGGTTTTAAACCGATGCGTGCCGAATCACCCGAGTCTAATTACATCAATTATGGTGTTCGAGAGTTTGGCATGGCAGCGATGATGAACGGCATTGTATTACATGGCGGACTAATTCCCTTCGGTGCGACTTTTTTAATGTTTTCAGACTACGCTCGAAATGCCTTGCGCATGGCTGCGTTAATGAAAATTCAGAGTATTTTCGTTTTTACCCATGACTCTATTGGTCTCGGTGAAGATGGCCCAACGCATCAAGCAGTTGAACAAATACCCACACTAAGAATGATTCCAGGCATGAATGTATGGCGTCCCTGTGATGCAGTTGAGTCGGCGGTAAGCTGGAAAGCGGCAATTGAACATCGCGATGGCCCCAGTTGTTTGGTTTTTTCACGTCAGGCATTGGCTCACCAAGAACGAACGGCGGAGCAAATTAGCGCAATATCAAAAGGTGGTTATATACTACGTGATTGCGACGGCACGCCAGACGCCATCATTATTGCGACTGGTTCTGAGGTCGAGTTGGCAATGGATGCAACAAAATCAGAAGGTTTGTCGGATAAAAAAATCCGAGTTGTTTCTATGCCTTGCACCGCTCTATTTGACCGTCAGAGTAAAGAGTACCGTCAATCAGTGCTGCCACCCAGTGTAACTGCTCGTGTAGCGATCGAAGCAGCTGTGACTGAAGGTTGGTATAAGTATGTAGGGCTCGACGGAGCAGTCATTGGTATTGATACCTTTGGTGAATCAGCGCCAGCAAAAGAGCTTTTCGCCTACTTTGGTTTTACGGTAAGTAAAGTGGTTGATGCGGTTAATAATGTCATGGGGGTTACCGCGGAATAAGCCTAGCATTCGATTCTTTCTTTTGGCAGTAAACTGCAATGAATAGTTTTGACACTAACCATTGCAGTTGCTGTCTGTATTATATTTTAAACATAGATTAATTAAGGAGATTCAAGCATGACAATTCGAGTCGGTATCAATGGCTTTGGACGTATTGGACGTATGGTATTTCGTGCAGCCCAGGACTTTGATGATATAGAGGTAGTGGGTATCAACGACTTGTTAGACCCAGAATATTTGGCTTACATGCTTAAATATGATTCCGTTCATGGTCGTTTCAAAGGTGATGTAGCGGTTGAAGGTAACACGTTAAAAGTAAATGGTAATAATATTCGATTAACGGCTGAGCGCGATCCGTCGGCACTGAAGTGGGATGCCATTGGCGTCGACGTCGTGATTGAAGCGACTGGTTTGTTCTTAACTAAAGAAACAGCACAAAAGCATATTGATGCAGGTGCTAAAAAAGTCATTATGTCAGCACCTTCTAAAGATGACACGCCGATGTTCGTATTTGGTGTTAATGATGACAAATACGCAGGTGAAACCATCATTTCTAACGCATCATGCACTACTAACTGTTTGGCGCCCATCGCAAAAGTGATTAATGATAAATTTGGTCTGAAGCGTGGCTTGATGACGACTGTTCATGCGGCAACCGCATCACAGAAAACAGTGGATGGTCCTTCAATGAAAGATTGGCGTGGTGGTCGAGGTATTCTTGAAAACATCATACCTTCTTCAACCGGTGCCGCCAAAGCGGTGGGTGTCGTATTGCCTGAACTGAATGGCAAGTTGACGGGAATGGCGTTTCGCGTGCCAACATCTGATGTATCGGTTATTGATCTAACAGTCGAATTAGAAACAGAAGCCAGTTACGAAGAAATCTGTGCAGCAATGAAAGAAGCATCCGAAGGTTCGATGAAAGGCGTGCTGGCTTATACCGAAGAAAAGGTTGTTTCAACCGACTTTCGTGGCGAAGCCTGCACTTCAACTTTTGATGCTGAAGCGGGTATCTCAATGGACAGCACTTTCGTTAAGCTTGTATCTTGGTACGACAATGAATGGGGCTACTCCTGTAAAGTGGTCGAAATGGCGCGCGTAATTTCAGCTTAAGATTGTTTAAGGCCCATAATTAATAGCGCTTAATTAGGGTCGGCTAATTAAAAATATAATAAATACTTAAAAAAGGCCTGCGTAACTTGCGTTGGCTTTTTTTTAATATTAACTCTTTCCTGCACTACCCAAGGAGCCATCGATGCCAATAACCAAATTAGCTGATCTTGATCTACGTGGGAAGCGTGTACTGATACGCCAAGATTTAAACGTACCGCTTAAAAACGGTCTCGTTTCCAGTGATCAGCGCATTAAAGCGTCACTACCGACGATTCAGCACTGTATCGATGCGGGTGCGCAGCTAATGATTATGTCTCACCTGGGTCGCCCAACAGAAGGTACGGCAGACGTTCAATATTCACTACAGGCGGTGGCTAATTATTTGACTGACGCCATTGGTAAAACCGTTAATTTAAACACGGATTATCTAGAGAAATCGCCAACCATGGTGGATGGTGACGTCTTGCTTCTCGAAAACGTTCGCTTTAACTCTGGAGAAAAAGCGGACGACGAAACGCTATCCAAACAATATGCCGCATTGTGTGACGTCTATGCAATGGACGCATTTGGCACGGCACACAGAGCGCAGGCTTCTACACACGGCGTTGGACTCTTTGCCCCTATTGCCTGTGCTGGCCCACTGCTTTCGGCAGAGTTAGATGCGCTCACTCTGGCCCTCGATAAACCAAAACGCCCTGTGGTTGCGATTGTCGGTGGATCTAAGGTGTCGACCAAATTGACGGTACTAGATGCGCTGTCTAACGTCGTTGATCAATTAATACCTGGCGGTGGAATAGCCAACACCTTTATTGCCGCAGCTGGGTATAATGTTGGGAAGTCTTTGGTAGAAACAGATTTAATACCCGAAGCAATTCGATTAATGGAAGTGGCGCGAGCCAATGGCAAAGAAATTCCTGTACCGACAGACGTGGTTTGTGGGAAAGCGTTCTCAGATCAAGCAGAAGCAACGGTTAAATTAGTCAGCGAAGTTGATGATGACGACATGATCTTCGATATTGGTCCTGAGACGGCATCAAACTTCGCTAAGTTAATGGTCCAAGCGGCAACAATCGTATGGAATGGGCCGGTCGGCGTTTTCGAATTCGATCAATTTGGAAACGGCACTAAGACCCTTGGGCAAGCAATAGCGTCATCTAGCGCATTCTCAATAGCGGGGGGTGGCGATACACTGGCAGCCGTCGATAAGTACGGTATTGCATCAGGCATTTCATATATTTCTACCGGAGGAGGCGCTTTCCTTGAGTTTCTGGAAGGCAAACAATTACCCGCAGTTACCATGTTAGAACATCGGTATGCTGCGACGAGGGTGTAACTTAAAGGTATGACATCAATGGCGATAAATATACGTAGAACAAAAATTGTAGCAACATTAGGTCCAGCAACTGAATCAGACGAAGCACTCGACTCGCTGATCAAAGCAGGCGTTGACGTCGTGCGGCTTAATTTCTCGCATGGTAGTGCCGAGGCGCACGTCGCCCGAGCCGAAAAAGTTAGAGCTATCAGTAAAGCAAATAATCGTCACCTGGCGATTCTGGCTGATTTGCAGGGGCCGAAAATTCGCATAGATCGGTTTGCCGATGGTGCGATTCAGTTAAAATATGGTGATAAGTTTTGTTTGAATGCCGACTGTGGCGTGAATGACGGTGATAAAAATCAGGTTGGGATAACGTATAAAACTCTACCGACCGAGGTCAAAGCTACAGACATACTAGTCCTCGACGATGGGCGAATTGTATTAGAAGTCGAATCAACCGATGTGGTCCGAGTCAACTGTAAGGTGCTGGTCGGTGGCCAATTATCCGATAGCAAAGGTATCAACCTGAAAGGTGGCGGATTAACAGCCGAAGCGCTGACCGAAAAAGACAAGGCGGATATAATCACTGCGGCAAAGTTGGATGCAGATTATATTGCTGTCTCCTTTCCACGAACTGCTGATGATATCCATCTTGCACGTCAACTACTGCGTGATGCCGGTGGGCAGGGTGGCATAGTGGCTAAAATTGAAAGGGCAGAAGCGCTTGATAACTTAGAGGCAATTATTGATGCTTCAGATGCAGTGATGGTTGCTCGTGGTGATCTTGGTGTTGAAATAGGCGATGCTAAGCTACCCGCAATACAAAAACATATCATCAAGATGGCACGAAATAGAAACTGCGTCGTCATTACTGCCACCCAAATGATGGAGTCGATGCGCGATAACCCGATCCCGACTCGCGCAGAAGTTTTCGATGTCGCGAATGCGGTTCTCGATGGTACTGATGCGGTTATGCTATCTGCCGAAACAGCAACGGGTCATTATCCCAGTGAAACCGTGCTGGCTATGTCTGATATTTGTCTTAACGCAGAGCAGGATAGCCGTGCGAGCAAATCAAAGCACCGATTAAACACTACTTTTGGCCGAGTCGATGAGGCGATTGCAATGGCATCGATGTATACCGCTAACCATTTGGGTGTTCGTGCGATCGCTTCGCTGACAGAAACAGGGTCAACTGCATTATGGATGTCACGAATTAGTTCAGGTATTCCCATTTACGCTCTGTCACGCCACGAATCAACCAACCGCAAGGTCACTCTATATCGAGGTGTATTTCCCGTCTATTTCCCAACCATTCATACCAGTCATGCCGAAGCGAACCAAGAAGCAGTGGAGTTTATGAAAAAACATAATGCTGTCGACGATGGAGATTTAGTGGTCATAACCAAAGGTGACTTAATGGGAACCGATGGTGGTACTAACGCCATGAAAATTGTTGAAGTTGGAAACATGGCGAAGCTTCTTTACTAGTTGAGTGGCCTTGCTCAAATGGCGTTAACTTAATTAGTAGTACGCTTTAACATCTACAGGGATGTAGGTGTTAAGGAAACGATAGCGTAACCCGCCATTTCGAATTCGTTCCAGGGTATGTGCGTCAAATTAATTGAGAGGCGATAAAGCCGCTACCTCGATCGATGTTTTTTCTTATATTACTAAACGGTATTCGGATTTAATTTTTTGCTTGATATCAAACTATAAGTAAAAATAGCTAACCCAATCCATATTCCCGCAAAGCCAATCAACTTATCTTGATTAAATGACTCTCCAAGAATCACCACGCCCGACAAAAACTGCAAGGTTGGTGTAACGTAAAACAAAATGCCAACGGTTGTCATCGGGAGTAATCGAGTGCCTGATGTAAAAAAAGCCAATGGAATGACGGTAACAGGCCCACCTAAAATCAGCCAAAGGTCGGTAGATAAATTTAAATTCCCAAACATTGCCTGACTATTGAGGTTTAGCCATGTCAATACGGCGAGTGTAAATGGCAGGAGCATCAGGGTCTCGATTAACAAACCAGGAATCGCATTGGTCGCCATCTTTTTTCTGAGTAGTCCATAGCTTGCGAAGCTAAACCCCACACCCAGTGCTACCCAAGGGAACTCGCTAATGCTTGATATGTAATACGCAACACCTAATGCAGCAAAACCAATTGCGGTGAGTTTTAGTCTGTCGAGTTTTTCACCAAAGAAAATCAAACCAGCCACTACATTCAGCAGAGGTGTCAGGAAGTACCCCATGCTGGCCTCAATGACGCGTTGATTTGCCACAGCCCAAATGTAAATGCCCCAGTTAGCACAAATAAACAAGCTGGAAACAGCCAATAATCGAACCTCGGCCCAGGATCGAAACGCTGATATCACCTGTTGTCTTCGGCGTAAGCTCAATAAAACCAGTATTAGTAATACCGGTGTTGCCCAAAGCATTCGGTGCAGAAACACTTCAAGTGGCGCAATATGAGAGAGGAGCGACCAATAGAGTGGAAACAACCCCCAACCAACATAGCCGGTTAGGATCATCAAATAGCCTTTATTCATTGGGCTTTATCCATTAACCAATGGCATTGAAAATAAGGGGAAGTGCTTGTTGATAACCGCAGCCAAAAATGGGGTGTTTGCAATGTTTAAGCAAATCTTCAAGATTATTCATATCGGCAGCTATATTCGGCTCAAGCTGATTCAAAATGATCGCCGCTATCGTTAAACCGCTATTTTCAATCGCTTGTATCGTCAGTAAAGCCTGGTTTACAGCACCAATTTTATCGTTGATGACAATAATAGCGGGTAATTGCAGCCGTTTAGCCAGGTCGGCATTGAGGGCATCGTTCGCCAACGGCGAGTAGAAACCACCTGCACCCTCGACTATCATCGTGCTATTGCAATCATCCTGTGAACAAGCGTCAATTAAGTGTTTGAGCAGTAATTGCCGCCCTTCGATTCTGGCAGCACGATGCGGTGCTAATGCTGCCCTAAATTTGAAGGGCGTAATTCTATCGATACTCTCACGATATCGATTCGCGGCTTGAAGCTTTAGACCATCGGTTGGAACCATTGTCCCCGACGGGTCAAACTCACAACCCGACTCGGCCGGTTTGCGCGTTTCCAATACCAGGCCAAACTCACTGAGCTGTTTCACTATTTCGCAAGTAACATAAGTTTTGCCGACGTCAGTGTCGGAACCGGTAATAAAATAACCAGATTTGTTAATAGTAATCATTGTGACATTCTGTTCAAGAAGTTCAGCAACTTCAAGCAATGATTGAATTGCCTTGCTATAATGTCACTCCAGATTTTTATCGGGCTTGTCCCGCATCAGGTAATTAAGTCAGTGTCACGATCTTCAGCAAGTACTTCTCCAGAATTTTCAATTGGCCAACGATGGATCAGCGTGGCCGAACTTCAACTCGGTCTGGGGATGGTGATAGAAATTGAACATCGGACTGTCAGCATTATTTTTCCGGCAACAACCGAAACACGAATTTATGCAAGGGAGGACGCACCTCTGTCACGCGTTCGTTTTGGGGCTGATGACTGGATTTTGAATCAACAGGGCGACGCCTTCAAAATCGTCGACCTAGATGAGTCGAAAGGCTTGATTGTTTATCAATGTGTCAACGAAGCGGGCGACGAAGTTGCCTTGCCAGAGGGGAAACTGAATAATTTTCTACAGTTAAACCGTCCGGGTGAGCGTTTAATGAACGGTCAAATTGACCGTAATAAATGGTTTGCACTGCGCTATCGCACCCGCAAAATTGCCAACGACCTGTTGCAGTCGCCGGTGTACGGTTTAGCCGGTTGTCGCACCAGCTTAATCGCGCACCAGCTTTATATCGCACACGAAGTCGCGCAGCGTTTCGCGCCCCGTGTCTTATTGGCAGATGAAGTGGGATTAGGAAAAACCATCGAAGCGGGTCTTATTTTGCATCAACAATTACTCACAGAACGCGCTAATCGGGTGTTGATTGTCGTGCCTGAAAGTCTGGTGCATCAATGGTTGGTCGAAATGTTACGACGGTTTAATTTGATGTTTAGCGTGTTTGATGCAGCGCGTTGTGACGACATGCACGAACAAGATGATGACAGTGAGGCAGAGCTCGATAACCCTTTTCATAGTGAACAGCTTATTCTTTGCAGCCTACAATTCTTGGTCGATAACCCGGTGCGAGCTCAGCAGGCAGTCGAGGGCGAATGGGATCTTCTGGTGGTCGATGAAGCGCATCACCTTAGTTGGTCTGCTGAATCAGTCAGTGATGAATATAAAACTGTCGAATTACTAGCAAACCAAACGCCTGGCGTTCTTTTGCTCACGGCGACACCAGAGCAACTAGGCAAAGAGAGTCATTTCGCTAGGTTAAGGCTGCTAGATCCGAATCGGTTTAATGACTTAAACAGTTTTTTAACAGAAGAATCCAATTATGAATCACTGGCAGATTTAGTCGACGGGCTCCAGCAAGATTCATTGCTAGATAGTGATCAGCTAAAACTGATCGAAAAAACAGTGGGTGAAGATGAAAACCAGAAATGGCATAGCCTGTTAGAGAGTGAAGATAAAGAAGAGCGCTCTGCTGCGCAACAATCGTTGGTCGAAAATGTGCTGGATCGCCACGGCACTGGCCGAGTGCTATTTCGCAATACGCGTCATACCATTAAAGGATTCCCCGATCGCGAAGTCCATGCGTACCCCTTAAAATTATCGGCTCATTGGCAAATTAAATATGAGCTTTCAGACGAACAATCGAATCAACCGCCACAACAGCTACTCTCTCCTGAACTTGGTTTTCTAGCAGATGACGCCAATTTTAACTGGGCCAGTGGCGATGCGCGGATCAAATGGCTGGCCGGCTTTTTACAAGAAAATGTCGACAATAAAGTGTTAGTAATCACGTCCAGTGCCAGCACAGCACTAGGAATAGCGGAACAGGTCAGGCTCAAAACCGGCATAAAGGCAGCTGTTTTCCACGAAGGGATGAGCTTGGTCGAACGTGATCGCGGCGCCGCATTTTTTGCCGATCATGAAACGGGCACTCAGGTCCTGATCTGTTCAGAAATCGGCAGTGAAGGTCGTAATTTCCAATTCGCTCATCACATGGTTTTATTCGACCTACCGGTCAATCCTGATTTACTTGAACAGCGCATCGGCCGTCTTGATCGTATTGGTCAAAACGCCACTATTAATATACACGTCCCATATTTACAAGGTACGGCGCAAGAAGTAATGTTTCGTTGGTATCACGACGGTTTAAATGCCTTTACTCAAACCTGCGCTGCTGGTCATCAGGTGTTCATGCAGACCCGAGCAGAATTGTTAAAGCATTTGGCAGAACCTGATTTACCACTCGATAACTTTATCAAAAAAACCAATCAGCTTTACCAGCAATTAAATGAAGCCTTACAAATGGGCCGAGATAGACTGTTGGAAGCCAACTCTTGCCGACCATTGCTAGCCGAAGAACTGGTCGACGAAGCAATCGCACGTGATTATGAGCATGATATTTTCAGCTACATGGAACGGCTCTACGATTGTTATGGAGTCGACAGCGAAATCCGTGGCCCCGATAGTTGGGTTATTTCGCCGGGTGACAACATGCTCACCAAAATGCCTGGCTTACCGGACGACGGCATGACCATCACCTATCGTCGCAACGTCGCTCTCGCGAATGAAGATGTCCGTTTCCTCAGTTGGGAGCACCCGTTCGTGCGCAATGCGATGGACATGATCCTGAGTAGCGAGTTTGGTAATACCTCGTTGGTCGCGATTAAATACAGCACGGTAAAACCCGGCACCATACTGCTCGATTGTCACTTTTTAATGGAATTCTCCGACGACTGTAAGCTCAATAGCCAGCGCTATTTCCCGAATAGCAGTGTGCACATGGTCGTTGATGAACAGCGTCGAGATCATAGCGCTGTGCTGAGCCACGAGACGATTCAGGAAATATCGCAACGGGTTGATATCGACACCGCAGTAAAGGTCGTTAAGGCGCGCCAACCAGAATTAAATGGCTTGCTTGAACTAGCAGAAAAAGCGGCGAGTCTAAAAGTGCCTCTTTTAGTAGAAGCGGCTAAAAAACGCAGTCAAGATGTGCTGCAACGAGAAATTGATCGGCTCATCGCACTACAAAAAGTGAACGCTAATGTCCGCGATGAAGAGATTCAGTTTTACCGAGATCAGTTGAGTCAGTTTGAAAATTCTTTAGGGAATGCCAGATTGAGGCTGGATGCGCTTCGAGTCATGGTTTCTATCTAGTCGACAACCTGAATGAACTGTTTGGTGCAGTTCATTCAGGTAATAGACCCACGTAGGGCGGATAAGCGCAATGCCATCCGCATCATTGCGATCAACTTCAATTGATCGGGTGTCCTAACTTTGCTCCCAGCTCCAACTCCCTCGGGTGTTGCACTGAAAGAAAATGTAGATATGATTTCATTCAGTGATAGACCGTTTTTCAGTTCGAATACTCTAATAAAATAGTGAATAACTTCTAACTAAAAGTAGAATTTAATCTAAAAAGCCATTTTCAGGTATAGCTACCCGCTAACGCTCGAAGCGTTCTTACCAACTGGTTGATTATTGTAATTCAGGCTGTTTTTTAAAAGATTCGTCGCTTTTTGGCGAATTGCAAGGCGTGCCGCTTTTAAAACCGCTGGCTTTGATGCTGCCATTGTTAGCGGTGGTTATTGACAGGGATGGAACGGTCCGGCGTCCCGGTGTATACCTGTTTTGCATCGTTACAGGGACGTAACTAATTAGAACAACGCAGGAGCAGTTGTCGAGGAGCAAAAACAGGTCATAGTCTTTACCGGAGAGCATCAATATCAAACAGGTAACTGCGACGTACACAGCGGGAAACAACGTAGTAATAAGGTGTGTCTTCAACTGCGACAAGTTATTTTCTGGATAGGGTCATCGTCATTACCTTTAACGATTGAGGTATGTCCTTCTTTCTAGATATTAAATGCTAAGGGGGTAATGGTATATTGTTAATTTAAGAGTGCTTTTCCTTTATATTTTTTCGTTTACTCGCTTTTCTGAGTGCAAAAAGATATTAATGAGCACAAAAAAAACCAGCTGCAGATTGCAGCTGGTTTAATTTATGCCTGCCTTTTATGTTGAAAGGCAGGCAGTGTCATCGTAGTTTATTGTTTTACAAGCGCAAAATTAGCAAGCTGTTCGGGCCGAGTTTCTTCGGTTTCACCGATGCCATTATTTTCATCATCACCCTCATCACCTATATATAAATTACTGCCGCTGATGGCAACAATATTGTATGAGGTTACACCGTCTTCATCTGTAGAGTCGATCTTCGTTGCTGAAGTGATGGATGCCACTGATCCATCCAAAGTGACAACGTCGCCTAACGTATAAGTTTCATTTTCTGGTCCATCTTCGTCCAAGTTAACACCTTCACATGTAAGGCCATTGTAAAAATCCTGTATGACCACACTATTACCGCCATCAGCCGTTAATGTTACTTGGAATGAAAAATTCCCTCCATCTATTTCTACTGCTTGGCAGGCTGACTGCCATATACCGTCAATACTGGTAAGCGCTGTTGCTGTTGTTGCTGTTGTTGCTGCTGGTGGTGTTGTAGAGCTGCTACTACATCCAGTCAGAAGCAAAATGGTAGAACATAATAACGTGCCTGTTAAAAGTTTCATACATAACCCTTATAAT
>CAWVZP010000065.1:0-14138 GCA_963934675.1 uncultured Gammaproteobacteria bacterium
CTTATTTTGTAACATGCCAGTGGATTATGGTCTATCAGCGTGCTTTAAATTCACTATAGCTGGCTATGTGGTTGGCACTACTAACGGATTAAAATCCATTTGTTGTGCTACCTGCCAGATTTCGTCGGCTTCCCAGTTATTGATCCATTGTGGAACATCATCAGCCGGCATCGGTCGAGCAATCCCATAACCCTGCGCCAACTCACACCCCAGTTTCAATAGTGCGCTACCATGAGCAATTGTTTCGACACCTTCAGCAATCACTTCACGCTTAAAGGTCTTAGCTAAACCGATTACTCCTTCAATAATCGCTAAATCGTTGGTATCTTCTAACATGTTACGCACGAAACTCTGGTCTATTTTAATCAAATAGGCTGGCAAGCGTTTAAGATGGGTAAGTGATGAATATCCGGTGCCAAAGTCATCTAAGGCGAATCGAACGCCTAGCGCATGGCAGCTTGTCATAGTGTTAATCACTTTGCTGATGTTACTTAATTCACTGGTTTCGAGTATCTCCAACTCTAAACTGTGCTGGCCCACTTCAGGATGGTTCGCCAACAATTCCGTTAAGCGAGCGGAGAAGTTATCTTGTTGTAATTGAAAAGCACTAATATTGACACTGATCGGTAGGTTTATACCCATCTTTTGCCATTGGTTAATTTGAGCCAATGCCGAATCTATGACCCATTCACCCATTACCAAGCTAATAGCCTCACCTTCTAGCGCCGGTAAGAACGATAAAGGTTGTAATAAACCAAGCTCAGGATGTTGCCAGCGGATTAATGCTTCTACACCCGTTACTTTGCTTGTCCGCATATTCACCTTGGGCTGGTAGTGCAGTACAAACTCACTTTGTTCCAAAGCTCTATCAATATCAGCTAAGACTTCCAGCTGAGCCTTAACCTCATTATTATGAACGGTATCAAATACGTGATAACGGTTTTTGCCTGCTTGCTTTGCAACATACATGGCTTGGTCGGCGTGACGGATGAGTTGCTCGGCGTCTGAACCATCTTGTGGATAAAGGGTGACACCAATACTCGTCGATATATGCATGATAGAATCATCCACAAGAACAGGGTCAGAAGCAGCCTTTAATAATCGTTCTAACGCAGGCTTTTTATCCGATCTGTTGTCTAAATTAACTATGACAGCGATAAACTCATCGCCACCCACGCGTGCCAGCGTATCATTTTTCCCTAAGCTCGATTTCATGCGCTGCGACACCGTTATCAGTAGTTCATCTCCGACATAGTGACCATGAGTATCATTGATCTCCTTAAAACCATCCAGGTCGAGATAGGCAACCGCTAACGACTGATTGCTGCGTTGGCTTTGCATCATGGCAGCGCTTAAGCGGTCTGACAATAATGCACGGTTGGGTAGTTCCGTCAGTAGATCGAAATGGGCCATGCGTTTCAAGTTTTGTTCGGCTTGTTTACGCTCGGTAATTTCAGTTCGAATACCGACATACTGAAAGGGTTTGCCCTCATCATTTAAGGTTGGAACAATGGTCGCCTGTACCCAATAGTGTTTGTTAAACTTGTTTGTATTCTTAATCTCACCATGCCAAGTTTGACCGCTAGATATAGTCTCCCACATATCGATAAAAACTGCGTCTGGGTGCTCATCAGACTTAACCAACCTGTGATTTATACCTATCAGTTCTTCACGATCATAACCGCTGATGGCACAAAACCTATCGTTGACGTAGGTGATATTACCATTAAGATCTGTGATACTCACGATGGCATGCTCATCCAGTGCGCGTTGTTGAAAAACTAACGCGTTATTTGCTTCTAGGGCTGCTTCGGTCGCTTGTTTCAAGGCAATTTCTTTGCCTTTCTCTGTGGTAATGTCGAGAATGGTTCCGCTTGACAGTAATGGCAACCCATCATTATCGTATGAGTATTGTCTACGCGAAAAAAGATGCCGTTTATTACCCGAACGAGTAGTGATCCGGTATTCAACATCACAGGCTGTAAGTCGTCCGTTGTAAAGATATTTACTTTGTTTGAAAGTCTCTATGTCATCTGGATGAACTAATTCCATAACTGCACTAGTGCTAATGAAGCAACCCAGTGCTTCAGACACGGTCATATCAAATATCTTTGCATACTGATCTGAGCAGGAAATTAATTTGTCTTCCACAAGGTCCCAACAAAAGTGTCCTATGTTGCCCATGATTTCAGCCTGACCAAAAAGCAGTTTGCTGTTCTGCAGCGCCTCTTCGATCTGTTTTTGTTCGGTAATGTCAATCATCGCGACAAGGCAGTCCGTGCCGGATAACTCTATTCTCGCTTCGAAACTAAACCATAAAATTTGCTTGCCAGCCTGCATTGATAGCTCACATTTTTGTTTGACATTGGTCTTGAATACCCTCGCCAGACAGGCTCTGAATCTCGCCTGATGCTTTGGGATAATATAGTCTGAAAGTAGTTGCCCAATTAGAGTTGGGTTTTTAGGCTCTAGCTGGCGCGCACCTTGCAAATTGATTTGTTTAATCTCACTGCTGGGGGCAAGGGTTAAATAACAAATCGGCGCATTTTCTAAGAGTTCGCTATAGAAAAAAAGGACTTGCTCGTTTTCAATATTGGCCTCACGCAACGCCTCATTTTGCATTTCTAGTTCAATCTGGTGAACTTGCAGTTCGTGCATTATCTTGAGTGCATCTTCCACCGGCAACGAAGTAGACTGCTTGTCCCCTGTTCGCAGCCGTGCCTCGGCGATCTGCCGTAGTTCGACTGTCTCATGATTCAGAGCTGGTCGATCATCGTGCTGAGTAGGAGCAGCCCACTTGGGCTCAATAATGTCAGTTGGAAGGAACCCCATAAGGCCTTCTTTTTCGCTTCTAAATTTTTTTTCTAATTGACGCTTGTAAATTAACAGATTGTTATTGCTTTGAGTCAGACTTTGAAATTTCTTATGAAGACTTGCATTGTCTAAAAGCAAGTCATGAAGAATTAATTTATCATTCATTTACGGAGTACCTAGAATTACAAGTTTAGGTTAATTAAACGCGTAAGAGTTTTTATTTAAAACTAGTATACGACATAAATACGACATAATGACTTTTTAATGAATAGGGAATACTTGGACGTGCTCCAACCAAATGTTTGATTTTTCCTACTCAAAAGTATGTTTTTTTAAATATTCAGAGCAATTATTTATTAGTAAAGATTCAGCTAAATAAACGAAATTAAATTTTGATTGGCTTTTAAGCTAATTCAGCTCTATTTAATTAATATCTAAACAACGCCTAAAATAATCCTGACAACCTTCTTGTGGAAGTCGATAGACATTTCGTTTTATCCATTTGGTAGCGGTCACTGCTAAATAATTTTTGCTTATATGTAGACGATTAGCTCCCAAAAAACGGCACTAAAAAACCTATGCAATAACACTCGTATAGTCAATAAAACAACAGCATCACAATCAGTAGGGGGCCTCGATACTCAGCAGATGATTGATTATATTCGTGACCAACTGGATCAGGACGAGGCTGCTTCATCGGCGATGAGAGCCTCTATGGAGACGCTTATCTTGGTAGTTTATCTACTGCTCAATCGACCCAGTTTCAATAGTAATAATAGCAGCAAGCCATTCGCGACAAATCCGAATCAGATGAAACCTTCACCAAAAAGTCGATAAGAAGCTCGATGATCATCGCGGTTGAACTTTGCAACTCTATAAATATCCCAACTATATTAAGCGGCTATTAATCGACCGCCAATACTTACCCAAAGAACAATACGATGAGAATGGGTTCGAGGTACTTCACGGAGTCGATATTGATATTGCACGGATTGTGATTGAATACCGCGCGCAAGTATTGATTGATGGTAATGAAAAGCGCTATGTCGCCAGCTTTCTAGAGTCCGTTACACGACCGATTCAATACGGCTCACAGATTAAAACGCACGCGGTATATCTATTTCAGTTTCAATTGATGCCGTACCAACGCATTCAAGATTAATTCCAGTATCAACTGGGCATTTACACCCGCTTTTGACAAAAAATCGGGGTATTTTTGCCCAGAACGATATCAAACCTCCACTGCCTGATGAATGACAAAGAAACGGCAAGCGAGGGTGACTGCAACCAAGTAAGTCCAAATCATTGCTAAAGAAACTGCGTCTTTTTGAGAATGATATTCTGCACTTTACTGTTTAATTTAATTAATTTGAAAAAGGAACAGAAGGAGCAGTGATAGCTCTTTTCAGATCGTAACTAAACATTGAATGTGATATGGAAAGACTTCAGATTTTAAGGCCGTGAATTAAAGTTTGTTATCGACGGGCAATTAGATCTATCTCAACAAGTGCGTCCACTGCTAGTGCCGTAACACCAATACAGGTCCTGGAAGGTAATTTATCTTTTGGAAAATACGATGTGTAAACATCGTTCATAGGATAAAAATCGCGTTTAAATTCAGTCAGAAAAATCCGAACTGAAGCGACGTCTCCGAGGCTCAGGTTTATGCCTTCTAGCACTAATATAAGGTTATCCATGACACGACGTGTCTGCGCCTCTATGCCTGCAGGAAGCGCAGCATCCGCATCATTAGGGTCAGTTGGCATCTGCCCAGTTAAAAATATCCATCCATCAACTTCGGTGGCGTGACAAAACGGCCCAACGGGCGTTGGTGCCTTTTCAATCATATGAAACACAGGAACAGTCATTTTATTTTTATCTCACAATAGTAGGTCTATTCTCCCCGCCAAAAACGGAAAAGAGTTGATCCGAAAATATGCTCTATCTCGTTGAATTTTAGTCGAATTAGCAGGGTTCAAAAGCACAAGAACCATAAAAGCCCTATCCACAAATGTCAATTAGCAACATACCTTTACTCACTTAGCATCAAATATTAAGAAAAAAGGATATACATTAGTCGTTAAAGGAAATTACGATGACTTTACCCAGAAAAAAGTTGGCTTCGTTGAAGACATTCCATACTACGCTATTGTTTCTCGCTGTGTACGTCGCAGTTACCGTTGTGGTATTGATACCCATTCAGGCAAAAACTATGACCTGTTTTTTCTCCTCGACAACTGCTCCGGCGTTGTTCTTATTAATTACGCCCCTGTAACGATGCAAAACAGGCATACACCGGGACGCCGGACCGTTCCATCCCTGTCAATAACCACCGTAGACGGTGGATTGAGACCCGTATTCATATTTTATCGTTACTCTTTGCCATCGACATTTGTAGCTACGCTGTGATGTCCAACTATATCTCTCTTGTCGTAAAGTTGATGCCACAAGAGGCCGAGAGCTGAACCGATAATGAAGTGCTCGGCCGTTGGACACATTTATTTACGGACCCACTTGTCGCCCAACAATGGTGTGATAAAACATTGGATAGTCCAGCTGACTCTCAATCCTCAACAGGCTCATCGAACAATGCCGTAACCGTTTGGGTGATTTGAGTTGGTTTATGAAATGTTTAAATGAACCCGTTGCTCGTCAAGCAAATAAAGAAGATGGATGCAACGGTCGCTTCTGGGAAAGCCATTATAAATCGCAAGCTCGGTTGAGTGAAGAGACCCTGCTCACGTGTATGACTTACGTCGATCTGAGTCCTATTCGTTTCGATATGTGCAACACACCTGAAGCGTCAGTCTACACCAGCATTAAAGAGCGTATCGACCCTGGTTTTATCTAAAGAAAGCGACTGATGACGAAATCTAACAGCAACGACTTCAACGGTTTAGTTTACCCCTAAAGCCACTAGGAGTCTGGCGGACTTAGGTAATCGTAGCGAGGGAAAGTGATTTTGAGTTAAATTTTTTGATCGAATGAGGCGAATAGTGTTTCTATTCAACGAATTAGATCGAGAAATTTGGTCGAAATAGCTTTTCCGCAGTAGATTTATCCTGAGTCCGACAGAATCCTAAGACAGCTCAATGCATTCAGCAGAAAAAATTAATAGCAATGAAGGCGCTGAACCATTAAATGCAGTACGAGATGTACTCTTTAATCAATTGCATACACGACATTATTTAAGAGCTTAAATCAATTTAGATTGCCCCTGCTTCAGGCTCATTCCCAAATTGGAAAATATTCCTTTATAACTATGCCATTAGTCCTTTCGAGTCATAACTGTATCTTGGAAGAACACTCACAAAGCACCATCTGTATCATAAATCCTCTATTCCTAGCTTAATACCTAAAAAAACCTACTTCCGCCGTTCATCCCTCGGCGGAATACCAAACATATCGCGATAACACTTACTGAAATGAGGTGCTGATATAAACCCACAAGCCAGTGCAATATCAACAATCGACTTACTTGTTTGCAATAGCAACAGTCGCGCCCTTTTTAAACGCAAGTTTAGATAATAACGAGTCGGCACACAGCTCAAATGCTTTTGAAAAAGACGCTCTAATTGCCGTCTGGAGATTCCTACATAACCGGATAACTCATCAAGGCTGATGGGCTCTTCCAAATTGGCTTCCATCAAGGTGACGGCTTCGGTTAGCTTGGGCTGATTTGACCCTAGATGCAGTTGTAGGGGAATTCTCTGCCGGTCGTCAGCATTTCGAATTCGCTCACAGAGCGCAAGCTCTGAAATCATGGTGGTTAATTTTGTGCCGTGCTTCTTACCGATGAGATTAAGCATCATATCGAGTGCGGCTAGCCCACCGGCGCAGGTAATACGATCGCGGTCTATCTGATAGAGGTCATCGGTAAATTGAGCGTTTGGGAATTCTTCGCGCATACTGGCGATATTCTCCCAATGAATGGTCGATTTATAGCCATTCAATAGCCCCGCTTTGGCGAGAAGGTAACTACCAGTACAAATCGCTCCAATAATGAGGTTTCTTTGGGTTGCTATCTTTCGCAACGCAACTTGCATTGGCTTGGACCATTGATCTGCTATTTCTATACCACCACAGACAAAAAAAGTGGACAGATTATGAATGTCATCAATGCTGCTATCTGGTTTGATTTCTAACCCGTTGCTGGCTTTTATGCTTGCCCCGTCTAAGGTGCAAACTGTCCATTGGTAGAGTGTTTTTTCTGCTGATTGGTTAGCCATGCGCAAAGATTCAATCACTGATGAGAACGCGATTAATGAAAAGCTTGGAACCAGTAAGAAGCCGAAGTGCTCTGGTAATAGATCGACGTATTCAGTACTCATAGGCAATCATAACAAGACGTTAGAATAAACAATACTGGTTTATTAAAATCCAGGATATCCAAAATACTAATCTCAATGCTACTTTATTGCACGAATTATTTATTCTCAAAAAGACGAATAACGACTTGAAACATCCCAAAGGCATTTCGAGCCACTTCTAAAAATAAAGTACAACTGTAGCGGCTGACTTAAGCCCTGATTGTTTACGCTGGTTGAATACAACCAGCGTAATTCAAAAGCAGTCTAATAAGACGCGTCTGGCATTGAATTTTTACGTTGCTTTATGAATTCAAGTAACGTCTCATCGATTGCCGGGTCCAGGTGAGGTGGCTGATATTCCTCAAGTACTTTCTTCCAACGAATATTGGCTCTTTGTGCATGATCGAGACTACCTTCTGATTCCCATTGTTCGTAACTATTGTTATCGGTAAGGGGTGATCGGTAGAAAGCCGATTTAAAGTTGGCCTGGGTATGAGCGCAACCGAGGAAGTGGACGCCCGGGCCGACTTCACGAATGGCATCCATTGCCTGACCGTTTTCGGACAGATCAACACCACCCATGACAATTTCCATCATTGCCGCTTGATCGACATCCATCATGAATTTTTCATAGCCCATGGCAAGACCGCCTTCCATCCATCCTGCGGTATGCAATACAAAGTTAACACCGGCCATAACGGCTGGCATTAAAGTACTAAGCGCTTCTGAAGCGGCTTGTGCGTCAGGTAATTTAGAACCACATAAACCACCACCAGAACGAAATGGCACGCCCAGTCTACGGGCCAATCCGGCCATTATGTAGAGCACTAATGCTGGCTCAGGTGTGCCAAATGTTGGCGCGCCTGATTGCATTGACATTGAGCTAGCGAAACTACCAAATACTACCGGTGCACCTGGGTTGACTAATTGCACAAACGTCATGCCCGCCATGGCTTCGGCCAGCGACTGAGCCGCAGTGCCAGCAACCGTTACTGGAGACATCGCACCCGCCAGAATAAAAGGGGTAATGATGCAGGCTTGATTATTTTCAGCATAGACTTTAGCAGCACCAAGCATGGTGTCGTCAAAAGTCATCGGTGAGTTGGCATTGATCAGACTTGTTGCATAGGTGCGAGGACGACCTGTTTCTGGATTAATGAAGTTATCACCAGCAATAATTTTGATCATATCGACCGTGTCTTGCGCGCGCTCAGGTGCTGTGACCGAACCCATGAAAGGTTTGTCTGAATATTTGATATGGGCATATAGCATGTCGAGGTGACGCTTGTTAACCGGCACATCGACGGGCTCACAAATAGTGCCTCCCGATAAATGCAAACTAGGCGATGAATAAGCCAGTTTAACGAAATTATGAAAATCTTCTAATGTTGCGTATCGACGGCCTTTATCCAGATCAAAAACAAACGGACTGCCGTAGGCCGGAACAAATACCGTGTTTTTTCCACCAATTTGGACATTTTTCTCTGGATTACGAGAATGATGGGTATATTCAGACGGCGCAGATGCCTGAATGATCGAGCGACACAGGCCACGCGGAAAACGAACGCGCTCACCGTCAACTAGAGCACCGCCTTTGGCGAGAATTTCTAGTGCTTCGGGCATATCTCGAAACTCAATGCCAATCTCTTCTAGAATAGTATCGGCGTTTTCTTCAAGTAACTGATAACCAGCTTCATCAAGTACTTCGAAACAAGGGATTTTACGCGTTACGTAAGGCTTACTTGGGGCTGTCTCATTACCGCGTGCGCGTCTTTCTTCACGTCCACCACGACGCCTTGGTTTTGCAGATACACTCATTAGTTTTTCTCCCGTTAAAGGCTATATGATTATGTAATGATCATAGCATCTTACCCCTTTAGACGAATTGGGCTAGGCACGACATCGAGGTGTTCGACCGCGCCATTTAACTCTATCGACACGCTTAAAATGCGCTATTTTTAGAAGCACACTCTAATAATTTTAGTGTTGTTGTTAAAATGCCAACCCGCTAGAATACACTCAAGTAAAGACCCAATAATAATAGTAGTTTTCAGGAGATATCGCCGTTTCTATTAAAACTGATAAAATAGGAATCTTACTCGTCGAAGGGTACCCACTGATTCCGTTCAGCTGTGTTGTTGACTCGTTACGAACGGCGAATCGCTTAAGTGGTTCCGCAATGTTTGAGTGGCAATTCTTTTCTCCTGATAGTAACCCCGTGACCTCAAGCAGTAATATCACGCTGCCAACCACACCCATTAGTGAAGCGCAAGACTTGGAAACCCTCGTCATCTGCGCGCCCAATACGGCGCAGCATTTCGATGACCCTAAAGTGCTCAGGTTACTAAAGAAATTCGACAAGCAGGGCGTCAACCTTGGCAGTATTAGCTCAGGCAGCTTCCTACTGGCAAAGGCATCACTGTTAGACAATTGTCGCTGCACCATTCACTGGGAAAACATCCCCGTATTCAAGGAGATCTACCCTCATCTAGACGTGACATTTACCCTATACGAAATCAACAACAAGCGCTTCACCTGCTCTGGCGGCACAGCAGCGCTCGATATGATGTTAAAGCTTATCGAAAACCAACATGGGCGGGTATTGGCTCAGGAAATATCACAACAGTTTCAGCATGACAGAATCCGGACCGATATTGACTCCCAGCAAATGGCCGATCGAATTGATTTGGCGATGAGTGCGCCTAAGCTAATTGATGTTATTAACTTGATGGAGTCTAATATTGAGACCCTATTGTCACTGCCCGAGATCGCTGGGCAGTGCAATGTCTCGCTACGCCAGATAGAACGGCTGTTTCATAAATATCGAGGTGTGACACCAAGCCAGTACTATCTATCACTTCGGTTGTTGCATGCCAAACAATTGTTGTTGAATACTAACCGTAGTGTTATTGATATTTCGATTGCTACCGGGTTCGAGACTCAATCTTACTTTACTGCTTGTTACCGAAAGTATTTTGGAAGCTCACCCAGAAATCATCGGTCACAGGTTGCCACAGAGAGGCAAGGTTAGGGAGGGGGGTTAGCTGGGATATTTTAAAAAATGCTGACTTTTCAGGTTCAGTCTTATCCCATCATCAATGATTCATTATCTCGCAGCAATCGAGTAATAAACCGACAGACCGCATCTACTCTTGCCACATCCCGCAAATCCTCATGAACCATCAACCAGAAACTGCGCTGCACTAATATTTGATCTGGCAATACTGCCATCATCTGTGGGTCATTCGCGGCCATAAAACAATGCACTAATCCAAGCCCGACACCACTGCGAATGGCATTGTACTGTGCGTTTAAATTGGTACTGCGAAAAACCACATGAGGATTTTTGAAGGTACCTTCGAAATAACGTAGTTCGGGCATTTCGATCAAGTCGTCGATGTAGCTAACAAATTCATGTTGCGCTAGATCGTCTGTGGTGACAATCTTAGAGTGATTAGCGAGATAGTCACACGATCCATACAGCTTGAGTCGATAATCACACAACTTCCAACCTTTTAACCGGCCACTCTCGGGTCTTGAAAACGTAATCGCAATATCGGCCTCGCGTTTTGACAGGCTGGTGCGGCGCGTGTCAGCCATGAGTTCAATTTCAATATCGGGATGCTCTGCTCGAAATTCGCCAATATGGCGCGCAATGACCTGCGCGCCAATGCCCTCTGATGTTGATATTCGCACGGTGCCACTCAGCCGTGCATCTTTACCAGACAGTGCCTGATACAAATGATTGGATTGCGATTCGATTTTTTCCGCCATCGGCAACAAGCGCATACCCGCGTCGGTTAATTGGTAACCGGTCGGTGACTTGTCAAATAGACGAGCTTGTAGCTGTTTTTCTAACGAGGCAATTCGGCGACTGACCGTGGTGTGGTCTACCTGTAAGCGTAGCGCTGCTTTCACGAGCTTGCCCTGGCGCGATAATTCGAGGAAATAACGGAGGTCATTCCAGTCGTACATGAGTTTCTCTGTGTATTTTTGCAGAATGAATCTGGATTATACCTTATAGATAGGCATAAATATCAGGCCTATACTGTATCCCAGTACAATCACTCATAATAATTTTATTGGAGATCCACCATGAGCCAAGCAACACCTGATCTTTACGAACTTTATCATTTTATCAATGGCGAGAAAGTCGCCGGTACTAGTGGCGGACGGATGGGTGATATATTCAACCCTAGCCTCGGTGCTAAGTCTGCCGAAGTGCCATTGGCTTCTAAGTCTGAAGTCGAGTCTGCTATTGCAGTAGCACAGGCCGCTTTTCCAGCCTGGTCTGGGATGTCTGTTTTAAGTCGTTCGCGCATCATGACAAAATTCGTGCATTTGCTTTACAAGCACCAGCATGAGTTGGGTGAATTGGTTTGTAAAGAACACGGTAAGGTTATTGAAGATGCCATGGGCTCAGTGTTACGCGGTATTGAAGTAGCTGAATTTGCCTGTGGTGCACCGCATGCCCAAAAGGGTGAGTTTTCAGACAATGTGGCTAACGGCATTGATATCTACTCTATGCGTAAGCCGTTAGGTGTTGTGGCGGGTATTACGCCGTTTAACTTTCCAGCAATGATTCCATTATGGATGGCTGGCATGGCTTTGGTTACGGGCAACACGGTTGTTATGAAACCTTCCGAGAAAGACCCGTCTTGCCCATTGCGAATTGCCGAATTATTCCATGAAGCAGGTGGCCCAGCTGGTGTATTCAATATCGTGAATGGCGATAAAGAAGCCGTTGACACATTGTTGAATGATGATCGCATCAAAGCGGTTAGTTTTGTTGGTTCGACGCCAATTGCCCAGTATGTTTACGAGACGGCTACTGCCAACGGCAAACGCTGTCAGGCAATGGGTGGCGCAAAGAACCACATGCTGATCATGCCGGATGCAGATTTAGAAGATGTGGCCAATGCACTAATGGGTGCGGCTTATGGTTCGGCAGGCGAGCGTTGCATGGCTATTTCGGTTGGCGTTTGTGTCGGTGATGAAGTGGCAGACAAATTAATTGCGATTCTAAAGCCACGTGTCGAAGCATTGCGTATCGGCCCAAGCACTGAAACAGGTCTTGAAATGGGTGCGTTAATTACCAAAGAGCACCGTGAAAAAGTAATGAACTACATTCAAATGGCTGAAGACGAAGGATCGACTCTGGTGGTTGACGGTCGTGGTTTCGTTTGCGAAGGCAGTGAGAATGGTTACTTCCTTGGCGGTTCTCTAATTGACCAAGTTAAGTCTGATATGACTTCTTATCAAGAAGAAATTTTTGGCCCTGTGTTACAAATCATGCGTGTCGGCTCATTCGATGAAGGTATGTCACTGGCTAGTGATCATCCCTATGGTAACGGTACTTCTATTTTCACTAAAAGTGGTTCTGCAGCTAGAACCTACGCGGACAACGTCGAAGTTGGTATGGTTGGTATTAATGTACCAATCCCTGTGCCAATGGCGTTCTTTAGCTTCGGTGGTTGGAAGTCATCTGCTTTTGGTGACCATAATCAATATGGTATGGAAGGCTTACGTTTTTATACCAAAGTTAAAACGGTCACGGCTCGTTGGCAGGATAAGGGCCTTGATGCGGAGTTCTCATTGCCTGTTTTAAAGTAAACTAGTTTAATCTTGCCATCGGGTGCTTTATCGGCATTCGGTGGCAGTCTTTTAGATTGAGGTCGCTGTTGGCTTTGTTGGGGTTCGTATCTACAACCAGCCATCGAAAAGATGCCTATTGTATTTTGTTGTCGAAATCTTAAGATCTCGACTTCTTTTTATCCCCACTTTTAGGATTGGCTATAGACCTTAGAGTGGTCGATATTGTTCACATTTATCGATGTAGTTTTTAGTCCCAAGCGGCATCGGTACGCGGGCATTGGCGATGTAATCTAGCAGGCGAATTCCTTCCCGTAGGAGAGCCTTGCCCTTTCCTGTATGCATCTGCAATAATTGATCCGCATGATCTGGCAGTTTGGGCTCAAAAACATCCAATGCTTCTGCAAGCGCTACAAAATTTGGCCAGATCCGGAAAAATATGACATCTTTCTTCATTGTTTCTGCCACTTGTTTTGATGCATCGGCATATTCTCGAATAATAGGTTCGCAAGCAGAAAATAGCTCATGCGCACTAAAAGTGGCTATCATACGGTCTCGAATCATGTCGATATCATGCTTGCTCTGCGCTATCTTAATAAATCGTGATTCATAAAAATCAGCGGGTGTCATTGTGAAGGCCTTAAAAGGCTCACCCCAAATTTCATCAATTCCTTCACAACCAGAATAATGTTTAACCTGTTTGCCTAATACGAGTGCCTCTTGGAAGCGCGCGCTACATTGGCGCATCAATTCATTATCTCGACTTACTTGTACACCGAGCTCACCTAAATCAACGATGGAGGTAAACAAATCTGTTGCTCTATGAAACAGTGAGCCTGCCAGCATAGCCGCATTCACTCGCTTGCGAGCAGGGTCAGTTTCTAATTCATAAGCCGTTCTGGCCTGATCGAGACTTTTGCCAGGTGTACATATACCCGCCTCAGTATGATGAAATGCACGGCGAGTCAAACTATCGATGAGTAATTTTCGATTGCTTAAGGTATCGGACAATGGCTCATAATAACGTATCCAATAACCGTAGTAATAGATATTGTCGGTTTCGTCGATGATTAATCGCGTGCCATTCGAGGGAACTTTATTCATGAAGTCATTGGTAAGAAACCAAACATAAATTGCTAAGAGTATTTTTAAATTTTATAACTACATCATAAATGAAACCTTTGGAATCATCCATAAATGACTCAGTCAAATACACACTAATTACGAAAATAAGTTGTTACTATATCAAAGGGCTGGCTATCGATGTTAGCCGATAAAAAATTTACCCTTTTGGTTATACTTGCTTGCTGCCTAGGAGTAAAAATCTCGCTATAAATGAATTTTTCTCGCATGAAATTGTTTTTTAATTTTTACTGGCTCATGCTGTGAGCTCAAACCCGTTTATAATCTTCGGTCGCTAGT
>CAWVZP010000066.1:0-14006 GCA_963934675.1 uncultured Gammaproteobacteria bacterium
GGCTTGGTTTATTACCACTCGATACTAAGGTTAGCCTAAGAACCCCTCTTTAGACCTTATCTTTAGATCTTATCTTTAGATCTTATCTTTCACGAAAAGTAATTCTGCCCTTAGATAAATCATAAGGTGTCAATTCAACCGTTACTGAGTCGCCTGTTAAAATACGGATATAATGCTTTCGCATCTTGCCCGATATATGAGCAGTAACAACGTGACCGTTTTCTAACTCAACTCGAAACATAGTATTAGGTAAAGTATCTTTTACCTTTCCCTTCATTTCAATGTGGTCGCCTTTTGCCATTATTTAAGCCTTTATTTAGAGACGCGCTATTATGCATTTTTTTGCATTGAAGGCAACTGACTTATATTGCCTTTTGCATGTCTATGATATTATCTAAGCCTTTTAATTAATAATAATATCTATGATTAAAACTGCATTTATTTTTCCAGGACAAGGCGCTCAATCAATGGGCATGATGTCCAATTGGGATAAAAACCAACCAATCGTAAGTGATATCTATGACCAAGCCTCAGAATTGCTCGGTTATAACCTATGGAAAATAGTCGCTGAAGGACCAGCCGAAAAGCTTAATCAAACCGAAATCACACAGCCAGCCATGCTGTGTGCCAGCGTTGCCTGTTGGCAAATTATTGTTGCTCAAGAAGCGATCCCAAGCCCTAGCATGATGGCCGGCCATAGTTTTGGAGAATACTCAGCATTAGTTTGTGCTGGCAGCCTCGCGTTCGAGGATGCTGTAAAACTGGTATCTTATCGCGGGCAGTTGATGCAATCTGCTGTACCGCCAGGTGAAGGTTCAATGGCAGCCATTATTGGACTTGACGACGATAGCGTTATTGCAGCCTGCACCAGCGTAACCAGTGGAGTTGTCGAAGCAACCAACTTCAACTCAGAAGGGCAGGTTGTTATTGCTGGCAACAAAACGGCTGTTAACGAAGCCATGGAAAACGCAAAGGCACTCGGGGCTAAACGCGTTTTGCCATTAGCTGTCAGTGTACCGTCACATTGTTCGCTAATGACTGAAGCTGCTGACCAACTTTTTGAGTCGTTATCGAATACAACTTTCAAAATGCCAACTATACCTGTTGTACACAATCAAAATGCAGATATCGCGGTTTCTGTAGAGGACATCAAGCAGCTGTTAAAGAAGCAGTTATATCAACCGGTGAGGTGGGCTGACAGTGTTCGACTGATGCATTCAAAAAATATTGAGTGCCTCATTGAGTGTGGGCCGGGTAAAGTATTAAGTGGCCTAACGCGTCGAATAGAAAAAACAATGCAGTCAGGATTTGTATCTGACCTGACTTCCTTAGAAAAAACAATTAAATTATTCTCGGAGTAACAACACATGTTAACGAATCAAATTGCGTTAGTTACCGGTGCTAGCCGCGGAATTGGTCAAGCCATTGCTTATGCGCTTGGTAATAAACAAGTGACAGTCATTGGAACAGCCACTAGCGACGCTGGTGCGCAAAAGATATCCGATGGATTTAAAGAAAATGGAATTACTGGCACTGGAATGGTTTTGAATGTTGCTGACTCTGATTCCGTTACAGCCTGTTTAAAAAAAATCTGTCAAGACTATGCCTCACCCGATATATTGGTTAATAACGCTGGCGTAACCAGAGACGGCTTATTGATGGTAATGAAAGACGAGCAATGGGATGACATTATTAATACTAATATGACCTCTATTTTTCGAATGAGTAAAGCCGTAGTAAGGCCCATGATGAAAAAAAGAGCAGGCCGAATTATCAATATCTCGTCCGTTGTTGGTTCGACCGGCAATCCAGGTCAAACTAACTATGCCGCAGCTAAAGCTGGGCTTGTTGGTTTTAGTAAATCATTGGCTCGAGAAATTGGGTCTCGTAATATTACTGTTAATACAGTATCCCCCGGCTTTATTGATACTGATATGACGAAAGAACTTAGTGACGACCAAATCAAAACCCTAACAAGTCAAATTCCACTGGGGCGATTAGGTAGTGCAGAAGATGTTGCAGCAGTAGTTGTTTTTTTAGCTTCGCCTTCAGCTGCTTACATTACTGGTGAAAATATTCATGTTAATGGCGGAATGTTCATGCCATAAATTAATAAGCAATAGTATTGATTGAATTTTAATTGACTTAAAGTTGCTCGAAATTCAAGTCAATGAATTAATCATTTATTTAGTCTAGATCCTAAATTTTGCTGTCCAGAAATGTAATTAACATTAAGTAAGACTGTCCCTTTTTGGGGGTAAAATCATAAGTCATTGTTTAATAAAGGGAAAATAAATACATACAACTCTGGCAAGTCGCACTAGTTTTCAATACAATATCGCCACTCAGGCAAGCCAAATATTATTAACCAGGAGAAACTCTAAAATGAGCTCTGTTGAAGATCGTGTAAAAAAAATTGTTGCTGAACAATTAGGTGCCAAAGAAGAAGACGTCACTAATGGAGCATCGTTCGTCGATGATCTTGGCGCTGATTCTCTTGATACTGTAGAATTAGTAATGGCTTTGGAAGAGGAATTCGAAACTGAAATTCCTGACGAAGAAGCGGAAAAAATCACCAGCGTTCAGCTTGCTATCGACTACGTAAACGCTAACGTATAATCGATCACTCGCTTTGGAAGATGCCGCTTATCATCCCGCATGTTAAGCGGCATTTTCATTTATTGTCCTAGAAGTCGGTATTACTTAGGTAATAATTAGTAGGGGAAAGTCATTTTAAGTTGAATTATTTGAACTAATGAGACGAATAGCTGTTCTATTCAGTTTATTGGATTAAAAATCTGGCACAATAACTTCTCCGCTTAGATTTATGCTAAATCCTACAGGCTCCTAGAGTTAAGATGAGGTATCCATTTTGTCAAAACGACGTGTAGTAGTAACAGGTTTAGGGCTTTTGACCCCAGTTGGGAATACAGTTGAAGAATCTTGGAAAAATATTATCGCAGGTAAAAGTGGTATAGCACCAATAACGGCTTTTGATGCTAGCGGCTTTAGCGCCCGTATATCAGGTTCAGTAAAAAACTTTGACGCATCTTTATATATTAAGCCCAAAGATCATAAAAAAATGGATACCTTCATTCATTTTGGTCTGGCTGCAGGTATTCAGGCATTAGATGACTCTGGTATCGAAGTTACTGACGAAAATGCCGAAAGAATAGGGGTCGCCATAGGATCAGGTATTGGCGGATTGCCAACTATTGAAAAAAACCGAGATGCATTTGTTGCAGGAGGATCTAGAAAGATATCTCCATTTTTTGTACCTAGTTCAATTATTAATATGGTATCAGGCAATTTATCGATAATGCGTGGTCTCAAAGGACCTAATATCGCCATCGTTAGTGCCTGCACCACTGGTGCGCACAATATTGGTGACGCAGCCAGAATGATTTCTTATGGTGACGCAGATGTAATGGTTGCTGGTGGTGCCGAAATGGCCACCTGTCCACTGGGTGTTGGTGGTTTTGCTGCTGCACGTGCGTTATCCACCCGTAATGATGACCCCGAAGCAGCTAGCCGACCTTGGGACAGAGATCGAGATGGTTTTGTGCTGGGTGATGGTGCTGGTGTCGTTGTGTTAGAAGAATATGAGATGGCCAAAAAACGCGGTGCAAAAATATACTGCGAATTAGTGGGTTATGGCATGAGTGGTGATGCTTTTCACATGACGTCTCCATCGATGGCAGGTGAGGGAGCCGCTCGTTGCATGAAAAATGCTATGAATGATGCTGGACTCAACGCTGAAGACATTGGTTATATTAATGCTCACGGTACTTCTACCCCTGCTGGAGATCTGGCTGAAACAATGGCTGTCAAACGAGCTATGGGGGATCATGCCTATAAACTTGTAGTGAGCTCCACCAAATCAATGACTGGCCACTTACTGGGTGCGGCAGGTGGCATTGAAGCTATATTTTCAATATTAGCGTTGCGTGACCAAGTAATTCCTCCAACCATTAATTTAGACAATCAAGACCCAGAATGTGATTTAGACTATGTTGCGAATACCGCTCGGGACTTGAAGTTAGAAGTTTCTATGTCCAACTCTTTTGGCTTTGGTGGCACCAACGGAACCTGTATTTTCAAGACGATATGATTATCAGTGATTAACAGCCACAAACTTGAAGGAACTCCAGATTTACTTGCTGTGCATGCACTCAAGCCTGACAGTTACCCTTATTTATTAGCATCTAATTCGAGTGGTGGGGAAAATGCGCGCTACTCGATATTATTCTCTCACCCTCAATCTATTGTATCTCAACGGATTGGGGATGAAGATTGCCTCAGTTCAATTAAGGTAGATATTGCAAATCCAAAACAACATTCAGATTTACCATTTTGTGGTGGGTGGTTTGTTTTTTTAAGTTATGAATATGCGCAATCAATTGAATCTGGTGTCCAGTTTTTTCCTGAAAAATCCTCACTGCCAATTGCATTTAAGGCCAGAATTCCCGCCGCAATTATTGTCGACCACGATCAGGTTAAAGCATACATAGTCGTTGAAGACGGTTCAGAAAATCTGGTTGATACAATGCTTGCAGATATTGCAGAAGCGGGTGTTTATAACCCAAAAGCTTTGGCAATCGGACGAATAAAAGAAGAAGACCCTGCCCACTACATAGATTTCATCGTAAAAGCAAAACAGTACATACTCGATGGAGATATATTTCAGGCTAATCTTTCACGAAAGTGGGACGTTGAGTTTGATCGACATTGTGATCCAATTGCTCTCTATCATAGTCTTAGTCAAAGTAATCCAGCTCAGTTTTCGGCACTCGTAAAATATAACGATCAGTACATAATTAGCTCTTCTCCAGAAAGACTCGTTTCGGTTAAAAATGGAGTCGCTCAATCGCGCCCAATTGCAGGTACGCATCCGCGCGGCAAGACTCAACAAGAGGATCGGGACTTATCAAATCATCTTTTGGCTCACCCAAAAGAAAAAGCCGAACATGTTATGCTAATTGATTTGGTTCGTAATGACCTTGGGCGATTCTGTCAGGCTGGTAGTATTCAAGTCACCGAAAAAATGGTGTTAGAGAGCTATGAGCATGTACACCATATTGTATCGAATATTGAGGGTACTATTCGTTCTGATCAAACCGTGTCGGATGTAGTTCATGCCGTATTTCCAGGTGGAACAATTACCGGATGTCCAAAAGTTAGATGCATGGAAATCATCAGCGAATTTGAGCAAGCACCAAGAGAAGCCTATACCGGCTCACTTGGTTACATCGGATTAGATGGTCAAATGGATCTCAATATTCTTATTCGAACACTGCTTTACAATAAAAACCAAGTCAGCTTTCGGGCGGGTGGTGGCATAGTCCACGATTCAGTACCTGAAAAAGAATTAATGGAAACAAGACACAAAGCCCGTGGAATGCTGAATGCCATTAAAGTTGATGCCTAGCCCATTAATTAACAATACATTCATTAACGAGACACTCAACTATCATGAGCGTGGTTTACACTATGGTGATGGATTGTTCGAGACACTGCTTAAGATTGATGGAGAGGTTCCCTACTGGCATTCTCATTACCAGAGGTTAGTTAAAGGTTGTAAACATCTTTATTTGCCAATTCCTGATTTCAGTTGGCTAGAAAATAAGGTAACCGAAGTAACTAGCAATACGGACACTTGCGTTGTTAAAATCATGGTGACTCGTGGTGTTGGCGGTAGAGGGCTCAACCTACCTGATGCTGACCAAAGTTCAGTGTTCGTTTTATCTTATCCCTACACACGACCTGGTAATACTGCTTTAAAAGTATCCGTTTGTGACATACGACTACCGATTAACGCTAACCTGTCTGGCTTGAAGCATCTCAATCGACTTGATTATGTTTTGGCGACAATAGAGCTCAATAATAAACAAGATAAAGATGAGGCTATTTTATGCGATACAGAAGGTTTTATTGTCGAAGGCATCATCAGTAATTTATTTTTTAGCAAAAATCGTCAGCTATTTACACCCAGCCTATCTTTATCTGGCGTTGAAGGGATTATGAGATCTAAAATTATTCAGCATTTTGATAAAATAGAAAAGTCAGTGTGCATTGACCGCTTTAAACTCGATCAGCTTCTTCAGGCAGACGAAATCTTTCTTTGTAACAGTGTGCAAGGCATCCGTTCGATTGGTTCGGTTAACGGGCAAGCATTCGAAACTGGCGTGACCACTCAATTGATGATGAAAAAATTTAACCCTACGCCCAGCACTCATATTTAAGCGATTGACTAATGCTGCTTAAAATCATCAATAAAATCGTACTCTGGGGCTTATTCTTTCTCGTGTTAGTCAGCTCAATACTGGCATTTCAACTATTCAGATTTCAGTATAAGGACATTCAACTGTCTGGCGACGAAACTATATTTTTGATCGAACCCGGTACCAACATAAAAGCCATTTCGAATAAACTCAGCCGTCAAAAAATTATTGAAGACCCTTGGTTATTTATACTTTTAGCCAAGTTCAAGGGCGTAGAGACCAAGGTACGGGCAGGTGAGTATCGGCTTAACCAAGGGGAGTCTGCTTCTGGCCTTCTCGAACTATTTACCACGGGTAGTTCAATTCAGCATAGCTTTACGGTTATCGAAGGCTGGTCTTTTCGTCAGATGATGGATCAAATGGAAGTCGATCCAGTGATTCAAAATACGCTCAAGAATCAATCAAACGAAGAAATTATGACAGCGTTAGGTTTTAAAGGTCAGCATCCAGAAGGTCTTTTCTACCCCGATACTTATTTTTTTCCGAAAGGAACGACTGATCGTCAGTTTTTGAAGCGCTCTTACCGCCTCATGCAAAAGCATCTAACAAAAGCCTGGGACAACCGAGCTGAGAACCTCCCGCTAAAATCTGCTTACGAAGCCCTCATACTCGCATCCATTATTGAAAAAGAAACCGGTGCCGGTCATGAAAGACCATTAATAGCGGCTGTTTTTACTCAGCGCCTAAACAAAAATATGCGACTTCAAACAGACCCAACTGTCATTTATGGTATGGGAGAAAGCTATGATGGCAATATTAGGCGTAAAGATCTGAGAGCAGATACGCCATACAACACGTATTTACGCAAAGGTTTAACACCAACACCGATTGCCCTCCCGGGTTTAGATTCGATTGAAGCTGCGGTGAACCCAGTTGATAGCAAAGCACTTTATTTTGTTTCCAAAGGTAATGGCACCCACTATTTCTCTGAAACGCTTAGAGAGCATAACAACGCTGTTATCAAGTATCAGCTTAAAGGGCGTAAACCCAAGAAAAAAATCTCGAGCCAAGCGGAATAATTTTCTATGTCTCAAACCTTTTCCTTTAATAACAAAATGATTGTAATCGACGGCGTCGATGGTTCTGGCAAAGGCGTTCAGACTCGCCTTTTACACGAAGCTTTAAGTATTATCAGCAATCAGGTTTTACTGACCCGAGAGCCGGGTGGCTCACCCGCCGCTGAAGATATACGCAAACTATTGGTCGAAGGTGAACCCGAAAAATGGGATAGTATGACGGAGCTATTGCTCATGTATGCGTCGAGACGCTCACACTTAGTCGATACAATTTGGCCTATGTTAGAAAAGGGTGGTTGGGTAATCAGTGATCGATATGCCGACTCTAGCCGGGCTTTCCAGGGTATTGCTGGCAATTTGGGGCTCGATCTAGTTGAAACAATCCATCGCGAAGTGGTGGGCACTTTCGAACCTGCATTGGTGTTAATACTCGACATTCCCGAATCAATCGCTCTGCAGCGAGCTTTAGTTCGTGGTGGTAAAGAAGATCGGTTCGAAAAGAAGGGTAATAAGTATCACGCGAAAGTTAGGCAAGCTTTTTTACAAATAGCGGCGTTAAACCCCAATCAATATCATGTAATTGATGCAAATCAATCAATTTCGACAGTAACCCAAGCTATTTTTTCGACTATAAATAACCATTTTAATATTAACTTGATAGCAAAATAGGCGTCAATTTTGATGCGTAATCTAGACGACAACAACACCATTCAACCCGTTTACTTGCCTTGGCAACAGGTTCTACTAGAACAAATATTATCACTCAAGCAACAGGCTCGGCTACCACATGCCATTTTGATTGAAGCGAAGAGTGAGCTCATTGGTGCTTCCTTTATCTGGCATTTAACCATGCTATTGTTATGCAATAATAATCAACAGATTGATCCCTGTGGACAGTGCCAATCTTGCAGTCTAATGTTAGCCAATACTTATCCTGATTTTAGTTTTATCTCATTAATGCAGGATAGTAAAACTAAAAAAATGAATAAAAACATTAAGATAGAGCAAATACGTAATCTTATACATGAAGTATATTTAACGCGACGATATGATAATTTAAAGGTAGTCGCCATTCATCCCGCAGAAAAAATGAGCATAGCAGGTGCTAATAGTATTCTTAAAACACTGGAAGAACCCGCGCCTTTTTCACTCATCTTGTTACTGACCCACAATAAAGGAAAGGTGCCTGTGACAATCCGTAGTCGTTGTCAGGTCTTAACTTTGGAGCACCCTGATAGAACAGTTGCGCTAAACTGGTTAGCTCGACAGGGCTTAAACGAAGCCGAATCCAGCCAATATCTTGACTTCTCTACCGGTGATCCCCTACTGGCCCTCAACTTGCATTCCAACCAATATGGCGCAGTAGTAAAGCTATTTAAAACTCAGTTTGGGCTCTATATCAAGAATGAAATTGACGTCATTAAGTTATGCGCAACACTCACTGCATTAGAAGTGTCGTTAATTCGTCGGCTGATAAAAATGGTACTTAGAGCTTACATTATTCAATTCAGTGGACTATCAGATAGGGTACAAGAACCTAAGATGCACAAGAAAGCAGGTCAACAAATACTAGCCCTATCGACGCAGGTTGAACAGCAACTAATGGTTGAGGAGAATAACCTTAACCTGCCACTTCAACTTGAAGACGTGCTAATATCATTGAAGCGAATCATTCGCAGGAGCACCCAATAATGGCAGCACCTAGTCAGGGTATTTTGTCATTAAACATTAAAGACAAGAGCGCACTTTATGCTGCATATATGCCCTATGTGAAAAACGGGGGGCTGTTCATTCCCACCAATAAACAGTATTCACTCGGTGATGAAGTGTTCTTGCTACTGACATTAATGGAAGATAAGGAACGTTTGCCTGTCGCGGGAAAAATCATTTGGGTGACACCTCAAGGGGCTCAAAGTAACAAAGCTGCCGGTATTGGCGTACAGTTCAGTACTCAGGATAATGGTACGACACAAAAAAAAATTGAGGGTTTACTGGCAGGCGCACTGCAAGCCGATCGTCCAACTCATACTATGTAGGTTGTAGTTTTCAACCGGTCATGTGTGTCTAAAAACGTACTATTTACTCGATTGCTGCGCAAGTTTTGCACTTAAAAGGTTATATAACACGGTACACCCTGACTTTCCGCAGGGTACTTTCTTGCACTTTTTACCACGGACGGCATACATTCTTTTTTCGCTTCTTGGCATCTACTGTGAGTTCAGGAGCAAAAATCAATCGCAGAAGAAACACTGTTTTTAGAGGCTCGCCATGTATTTTGACTCCCACTGCCATCTGGATCGTATTGATTTAACCGGTTTTAATGATAGTTTTTCTCATCTACTCAAAGACATTGAAGCAGAAAAAGTCACTCGAATGGTTTGCATCAGTGTCAACTTAGAATCATTCGATTTGATGTATGAACTCATCGCACCTCATGATCATATCTTTTGCTCGGCGGGTGTTCACCCTGATTACAAAGATGTGACCGAGCCATCAGTTGAGGGATTATGTACTTTGGCCGAAAAAGATAAAGTCATTGCTATCGGGGAAACTGGCTTAGACTACATCAAATCAAATAGTAATATGGAATGGCAACGACAACGTTTTATTACTCATATTGAAGCTTCTCGTGAGTGTAAGCTCCCACTAATTATACATACTAGAAACGCAAAGCAAGATACACTTGACCTATTAAAGAAACATAAAGCACATGAAGTAGGCGGTGTACTGCATTGTTTTACAGAAGATTGGGCAATGGCAGAGCAGGCAATTGACCTTGGTTTTTACATTTCCATCTCAGGTATTGTGACTTTTAAACAGGCCATTGCCGTTCAAGAAATGGCAAGAAAAATACCAGACAACAGATTAATGATTGAAACTGATTCTCCCTGGTTATCGCCTGTGCCCTACAGAGGGAAGGTTAATCATCCAGGGCGGGTACCTCATGTCGCAGCAAAGCTCGCAGAAATAAGAGACACCAGTCTCGAAATGCTTGCAAAATCGACATTTGAAAATGCCAACCGATTGTTTAATTTGTAGGTCCAGTAAAATGCTAGGCAAATCAAAACAATCGATCGACGATATCAAATACTTATAACTATTTTTTTTGTATCTGCTTGATTTTGCTCCATCCTTTTACCGGATTAAATCGGTCGCCATATTGAGTGCCATATTCCGTCATTGTCTGAGTAATATCATCAACTGACGTTTGCAGGCAATAGTTCATTGGGCCACCCCGAAAAGGGGCAAAACCGGTTCCAAAAATAATACCGGCATCCAGTAAGTCTTTGTTATCGACAATTTTCTCATCAATGCAGGCTGCCGCTTCATTCAATAATCGAAACACTAAGCGATTTTGAATTATTTTTTGATCACCAAGGTCAGCATCTCGATTTTTAATCGGTTTGCCTTTTTTGTATCGATAAAAACCACGCCCGGTTTTTTTGCCAAGATTGTTTTTATGAATATATTGCTCAAGACCCTCAGGCACCTTACTGCCAAAAGCGCCAGCTAAGTTCTTCGCAACTGAATAACAAATGTCGATACCAACCGTATCAGCTAATTCGACAGGTCCCATTGGCATGCCAAAATCAAGCGCCGCTTTATCAATCGCTTCGGGTGAAATGCCTTCTTCAAATAAAGTAATTGCTTCAACCAGATAAGGCATCAATATACGATTAACAAGGAATCCAGGAGAACTTTTAACCGGCAAAGGCAGCTTGCCAATATGCAAGGTAAATGCTATAACTTGCTGTATCGTTTTCTTCGATGATAACTCTGTTTTTACAATCTCAACCAAAGGCATCATTGAGACTGGATTAAAAAAGTGTATACCAATTAGTCGTTTAGGATCTTGTAAAGTTTCTGCCAGTGATTCTAATGGAATACTCGATGTATTGGTTGCAAGGATAGCCCCTTCTTTCATGCGAGGTTCAATATCTGCATAAATAGCTTGTTTAGCCGATTTATCTTCATATATTGCTTCGATAATGATGTCAGCCTTTGCAACACCATAACCATTACAATCTGGAATAAAGCGATCTAATGCTGCACTGCGCTCATGGTTTGTTTTTAGTTTCTTAGCAAATAACGTGTGTGCCCGTTTAATTGCATCCGACAAATATTTAGGTTCTCTGTCTTGCAAGGTCACGTAAAACCCCCTCAATGCGCACCAAGCTGCAATATCACCACCCATAATGCCAGCACCAATCACATGAACGTGTTTCGGCGTAAATGTTTTTTTATCACCCAGACTTTTCAGGTCAGTTTGAAGGAAAAAAACGCGTATTAAATTACGGACCGTATTGCCCTGGATTAATCGAGCAACAGAATTGGCTTCTTCATCCATCATGCGTTTTTTATCGCCATAATAATTACACCAGACATCAAGCAACGCATAGGGGGCAGGGTAGTGCTGTTTAGGTGCTTTTTTGGACACTTGCTTTTTCATATAGCGACTAAGCAAGTGACGAATACCTGGCAAACACAGAAGCTTTCCAGCCAATGGCATTTCTCGTTTGGGTGGTGGCCTTAAAGCTAGCTCTAGCGCCGCACGCTTTATTTGTCGGCGTGGTTGAACCACATCAACCAAACCAATGGATCTTGCTTGTTTACTCGCTAATGCCCTACCAGACAGCATCATCTCCAATGCTTTTAACGGGTTTATAATGGCAGTCGAACGAACAACACCACCAAATGCAGGGTGAATGCCCAATTTTATTTCAGGTAATCCAATCTTGGTGGAAGCGTCATCGAGTGCTACCCGATAGTCGCAGCAAAGTATCAACTCTGTGCCACCCCCCATGCAAAAACCTTCAATCAAAGCGACTGTAGGGCAGGGTAGTGATTCAATCTGACTGAAAATATTCTGCCCGCGTTTAATCATTATCAGAGCTTCTTGCTGGTTAGTGACTTCGAGAAACTCTTTTACATCAGCGCCTGCTATGAACCCTGATTTTTTACCCGATCGGAAAATTACGGCCTTAGGGTTGTTTTCAGTGATTTGTTTGACCAGTATTTCAAGTTGATCCAAAACCGAACTAGATAACACATTAGTATCGGTATTTTGCTTATCGAGCGTTAGCCACAACACGCCATGTTCATCCGTCTCAGCTTGCCAATCTATGATTGCTTCGCTCACTTAACTAACCTCCCGTTCAATCAACATGGCGCCACCTTGTCCACCGCCAATACACAAAGAAGCAACACCTCTATGTGCATTCTTCGACTCTAAAATTTTTGCTATATGCAGAACAATCCGCGCACCGCTGGCACCAACCGGATGCCCAAGACTAACCCCACCACCATGAATATTGAGCTTATCCATCGGGATTTCTCCAAAGGCAGATTTCAACCCTAAATGTGCCTTACAATAACTCTCATCATTTAACGCAGCTTGCACCGCGAGCACCTGCGCCGCAAAAGCCTCATTAATTTCCCAATAATCTATCGCATCCATTTTCAATCGCTGTGACTTTAACAATGGCACAATCGCATGTGCAGGCCCAAGCCCCATTTCTGTGGGCGTCAAAGCAGCCCATTCAGTCGTTACTAGCTTGGCTAAAATAGGTAAATTATGCTGTTTAATTGCATCTTCACTCGCAACAACTAACGCCGCAGCACCATCGGTAATCTGAGCACTATTGCCCGGTGTAATGAGCCCGTAAGGCTTATCAAAAGCAGGGCGCAACTTAGCTAATTTTGCCATCGTAGAATCTGCTCGCACACCATCATCAGACGCAAAAACATTACCCATAGCGTCGAAAATAGGTTCTATTTCTGACAAGTCATTATTTTGCTGCGCATGATGTAATTTAAAGTGACTGTTCATTGCAAATTCATCAATCTGGGTACGGGTCAATCCAAACCGATAAGCAACCTGTTCGGCAGTTTGCCCCATATTCATACCAACAACGGGATCAGTTAAGCCTTTCAATAAAGCAATAACAGGCGCTAAATAAGTCGGCCTAAAAGCCCGTAGTGACTTTAATTTGGCCGAAAAGGTCTTGGCTTGCCACCAATTAGCCAACCAGTGAACCATTTTAGGATGGAACAAAAGTGGCGCTTGACTCATTGCTTCAATACCGCCCGCCAAAACTAAATCAGAGCGCCCAGAAGCAATCGACATTGCAGCTGAATCCAAAGCCTGCATACCCGAAGCACAGTTTCGATGTACCGTATAAGCAGGTACTTTATCACCACAACCCAGCCTTAGAGCAACAATCCGAGCAATATTAGCTTCATCTGGCCCAGGCATGGTCGACCCCATTATTACTTCATCAAAGTCCTCAGGGGAAAATGGCATTCTTTGTAATAAAGGTCTGGACGCGTAGATCCCCAGCTCTGCATGTTTAAATGGTCCAGGTTTTCCACGTGCCTTCAGAAAAGGCGTCCGGCTGCCGTCAACCAAATAAACAGGACGAGTATATTTTCTATTTTTGACTGCCATGAATTACCCTCAGGATTTTTTCAACATTCGGATTAGTTAACATGCATTTTAAGTTCATTACCAATAGTTGCAATGAAAAACTTATCTCTAATACGGACCATAGGTTGGCTAAGGGTAACCTCAAAGGTAGAAGCTCTCAAATCATTTAGTTCAATTTGTGGACGCACATTTAAAACTAAACTTAATTTTAGATTTAAAACCAAACATATAGTTTACATTACTTAATTCTTTTAAAGTTTATAAATAGATGGATGTATCTTG
>CAWVZP010000067.1:0-13757 GCA_963934675.1 uncultured Gammaproteobacteria bacterium
CTTTTGTAGGATGTTTTCTTTGCAATGGCGCGCCATGCGTCAAAATCAGCTTGAGTCATTTCGGCAATTTCAACACCGGCTTTACGAAACACTTCTGTTGATTTGGCATCTTGTAATTTAGCCTCTTTCAAATAAAAGGCTTCCGCTTTTTTTGATGCAGCTAATAATGCTGCCTGTTGATCGGCATTTAAATCATCAAATTTGTCTTTGCTCATGATCAGTGGCTGGTACAAAAACCACAAAGCAATATCTTTGGACGCAGGGGTATAACACTTAACCTGTTCATAGATACGATAGGATACAAAAGATGATGACGAGGTATTAGCAGCATCAATAACGCCCGTTTGCATTGCGCTATAAATTTCCGATGAACTCATGGAGGTAATAGAAGCGCCTGCGCCAATCAACATTTGCTCAAATGACTTTCCTGCGGCACGCGTCTGTAACCCACTAACGTCTTCAGGTTTTACAATACATTTATCCTTGCCGACAAAACCACCTGCAAGATAACCATGTACCAGAACCATGACATTATCTTCTGCCATTTTTTCCTGTAAAGCTGCCATAAAAGGTGATTGAGTCAGTCTCGCAGCATGGTCATGATTTTTAACCAAACCTGGCATTAGAGTCAAACTAACGGCTGGCTGCTGCCCTGCTGCATAGCTCAGTGGAAACACCGACATATCTAATAGATTGCGGCTCATTAAGTTGTATTGCTCCTTCGGCTTAACCAGTGACTTTGATGGAAAAATCTTGATATTAAGGTCAACGCCAGCTGCTGCCACTTCATCAGCAACGATTTGAGCGACTTTATGGCGAACATCTTTTGTTGACCACTGATGTGATAGTTTCAATTCAGTGGCATAAGAAGCCCCTGATACGAATATCATTGCTGCAAATGTTACTATTGTAATTTTTTTTGCTTTAAACATTGTTGTATTCCCCCTGTTAATTAAGGGTTGGATAGTACATTTTAATAAATACATATACAACCTATAAATATACATATAGCTATTACATGTATATTTTGTATGTTAAAGTATAATAGTTTCTTTGAAATTTTGCGTTTAAAAGAGAATATATGGCAAGTACAGCCGATAAGTTAATATCACAAATTACTCAAGAAATTTCGACAGGTAGATTGCGCCCAGGTGATCAACTGGAAGAAGCCGTTTTAGCTGAAAAGTTTGGCGTTTCGCGCACACCTATTCGTGAAGCTATCAGGGCAATGGTGGGCTTGGGGTTACTGGAAAAAAGGCCACGAAAGGGCTCAATAGTCCGAGTATTAAAACCAAAGGAACTGCTAGATTTGTTTGAAGTAGCTGCTGGCCTAGAAGGCATGGCCTGCCGACTCGCGGCATCCTCACTGACGGAGGAACATGCACAGGCAATTAAAAATAGACTAGAAATATGTAGTTCAGTGGCTAAATCTAATGACAAAGTTAAGTATAGTATTGCAAACCTTGAATTCCATGCAGCAATTCATGCAGCAACTGATAATCACTGGCTAATCGAACAACTTCGAAATATTGGATTACATATCAATCCTTATCGCACTTTACCTTATGACATTCGAGAACGTCTTTCGAAATCAACAGAAGAACACGCGATTATATGCGAGGCAATTCTATCCGGTGAAGGCAATAAAGCCAGTGAGTTAATGCGTGACCATATGTTACTCCAGGGCAAACGCCTGCCGAGTGTTCTCAAGCTTTTATAATTAGTCAGCGTATAGAATGGTTAAAATAGCGTGGTCTCGTTACGTTAATTTTAATTGGAGGGTGAATGGCTAACACTAACAAATCTAAAGCGATGTTTTATATTTCCAAATAATAAGCTTTAAACTCGAGGTCATCGATAAAATAACAATTCTAAACAATCCAGATTTTGACGACGATATTTTTAAGTTATTAAGAACCCATATCAATCTGCGAAGTTAAATCCGAATATATCCTTTTCTCGGTCATCTACATCGGCCTTTGGCAAATAGGATCAATCAGAGTTATCGAGTAAGTACCGAAGCGCAATTTCACCCAGACCAATATTGATCAGTGCATTTTGCAACTTAGGCAACTAGAAGTGAACTTCACGATACCATTTGCCGTGGATCTTCAATAAACAATTTAATAGGTAACCCAAGTGTCAAATAACGACTACTTATTCATAGATTAAAGCGGTTATTGCACTTTTATGCTCGATGAGGGCATTGGCCGCCAAAGTTGGGATAATCACACAGCGGGGTTTTATTTAACGTTTAGTGGGATACGGGTTACAATTTACTTATATCGCCACTATTCAATCCTAGTAATTCAAACATACGCTTTTAGCAGGCAATCACTTTGACCAATAACGACATTTTAAGACGTATCCGCTACACCTTCGATTATGACGACTCTAAGATGATGACTATCTTCGCACTGGGTGGACGTGAGTCGACAAGAGCGGATATAAGTGCGTGGATGAAAAAAGACGATGATCCAGGTCAACTCAAGCTGAAGGACACCCAGCTCGCAATATTTTTGAATGGTTTAATAAACGAAAAGCGCGGCAAGAAGGATGGCGTTCAGCCAGAACCTGAAAAACGCCTCGGGAACAACATTATTTTCGTCAAACTTAAGATTGCTCTTAGCTTGCAGGCTGAAGATATTCTGACCATTCTCGAACTGGTAGGATTTCAACTCAGTAAGCATGAGCTCAGCGCTTTCTTCCGAAAATCAGGACACAAGCACTATCGTGAATGCAAAGATCAGGTATTGCGCAACTTCCTGCATGGCTTGCAGCTTAAGTTTCGTGGCAAAGAAGAATCCCCATCCGAATTTAAGTGGCCTGAACCTGATTCAAAATAGCGAGAAACGGAATAATGTATCGTCTCTACTGGGCACCCGACACCGGGTCAATGGCTCCGCAGGTTATCCTGGAAGAAGTAGGCGCTGACTACGAACTAGTCTTATTGAATTACGATGCCCATGAAGAAACTGAAGCTGATTTTTTAGCACTCAATCCCCGCGGTCAAATTCCGGCTCTAGTGCTGCCTGATGGAACGATTATTACCGAATCTGCTGCGATGGTGCTACACATTGCGGACGCCCATCCTGAAGCAAATTTGTTACCATCGCTGGGCACTAGTGAACGTGCCAGAGTTTATCGTTGGTTGTTTTATGCGGTGGCCAATCTTTATGAATCCTGCTTACGCATCAACTACAGTGATCGTTTTGCAGACGACCCCGCTGCCTCTGAATTAGTCAAACAAACAGCTTACCTCGACTTCGATAAATACTGGAATTTGCTTGAGAAAGACATGCAAAACAATCAATCCAACGGTCCTTACCTACTTGGAACTCAATACACTGTCATCGATGCCTACCTACTCATGCTGATCGGCTGGCATGAAACCCCAGGAGCTCTATTGGAAAGATGCCCTAATTTAACAATACTCTTTAATACTGTCCGACAACGATCAGCCGTGAGTAAAATTTGGGATCAAAATATCGGAAAACCTTACTAACGGATAACCATAGATTTTATGCTGGTGTTCTCAGCATCTACTATCTTTTATCACTTGCACGGGTGCCCCGCTTTAGCCAGCACTCAAGCGTTAAAATAATTGTAAATAATAGCATGAGATAACGCTTCGGCCTGACCAGCACTTTCGACTTACGCGCTATGGTTACTGCTTCACGCATACATCGTATTGTTTTATTCGCTGAATCTTACGCCTTATCAACCATCGCTATTTGTATGCTGCCATTGAACAAAAAAACTATCAAATAACTGGAACTGACTTTCGTTTCAATCCAGTTAATGCGTTCCCAGCTATTGCCATTAATAGAATAAGGCCACCAAATAAAGTAGTGAAACTAGTTGCTTCTCCTATAAACATCCAAACCCATAATGGTCCTAACAAGACCTCTGTTAGTGACAATAGAGTCAGTTCAGCAGCAGGGACAACTTTAGACCCCATGGTATAGATAGCCAGCCCCGCACCCACCTGGAAGACACCCATCACTAATGAGATTGATGCATCATTGAGGGAAAGTATAAAGTTGAATTCACCAAAATAACAGATGCTAGCTGATGTCACTGTAGCAAAAATGCCCGCGAGAAAAACTGCTGGCAGCATGTCCTCTAGCTTGCCCCAACGAAGTGCTATGGTAAAAATAGCAAAACCCAAGGCTGATAATAAAGCGCTTATATTACCGATCATGTGCCCAGCCGAAAACCCTTCGATTACCATCACAGCAATTCCCAATGCTGCAACCGATGTTGCTATCCAGGTACTTTTACACACCGATTCGCGCAATATAAACCAACCAAAAATCGCCGCAAAAAATGGCGCTGACGCAAACAAAAACATAGCGTTTGCGACCGTAGTGGTTTGTATAGAATAAACGCCACCCGAAAACGCAACCACCAGTCCCCAGCCACCGATAATGCCAGCAAAACCCGCTTTTTTAATCGATTTAATCGGCTTGAAGCCAGACCTGAAAGCGATGAGAGTAAACAGGAATATACTTAGCGAGAAGGATCTATAGAGTAATATTTGCCATACGTTAGCAGCTTCGATATTACGAATACCAAGTCCCATCGTTGACCAAAAAACACCCGCCATTAAAACTAAAAGCACACCATTAAGGTAGGTTAAGTTGACTGGTTTAGATTGTGATACTGTAAATTCAGACATTGGATTGTTGCGACTCATACTTAGCAATTTTGAAAGAACACTTTAATCCACTCCTGAGATTTTCAGTCATTAATTATTTCGATCGTACAGATCAATACCTTTGATATCAGGACAACAAGATCTTTGACCATGAGTAAATTAAAGTCGCCAATATTACTGTTAAACGTCAAGCCCACAGATTAAATTATTAAGTATTGTAAAAAATTAATTTAAAGGTGGTAACGCTCTGCGTAACGACGCTCGAGAAATGGAAACATTCGGTTTAAAGATCATCGCCCTTTTCCAGAGAGACAGCATAATGGCTTACTTTAATACAAACTATTCCTCAAAATTCGATGTGACGGGTAAAAAGACACCATCCTTTTTGCTGAAACAGAGCAGATATTAATAATAACAACATTCAAGCTGGCTTGGCGACGGTACCGGTAACAAAACCAGTAGGCAGTTCATCTATTTCTACTTTAAACTAGCCTTAACTGTATAGTATGCATCAGAAATCTATATAGTGTGTGTCACAGATTAATCGTCTATTAATTTTGTAATGATTTTAATCGTAACAACAATCGTCAAAGGTGAAAATTATGCAATACAAAAATCCAAATACAGATGGAGCAGTCGTCTCTTTTAAAGCTAGCTATGACAATTTTATTGGTGGAGCTTGGGTTGCGCCAGTTAAAGGAGAGTATTTTGACAATATTTCGCCCGTTAATGGTAAGCCGTTTTGTAAAATACCACGCTCTACTGCGGAAGATATCGAAAAGGCCCTAGACGCAGCTCATGCAGCAAAAGATGCCTGGGGTAAAACATCGGTGACTGAAAGGTCAAATATCATGTTGAAAATGGCAGATCGCATGGAGGCAAATCTAGAAGCTTTGGCCGTGGCAGAAACATGGGATAACGGCAAGGCTGTAAGAGAGACCTTAAATGCCGATTTACCGCTATGTATCGATCATTTTCGTTACTATGCGGGTTGTTTACGGGCACAGGAAGGTGGAATTAGTGAATTAGACAACAATACGGTTGCCTATCACATACACGAGCCTCTTGGCGTAGTAGGCCAAATTATTCCTTGGAACTTCCCTCTGTTAATGGCTATTTGGAATTTGGCACCCGCCCTTGCAGCAGGAAATTGCGTCATATTAAAGCCCGCAGAACAAACACCCGCCTCTATTTTAATGTTAATGGAACTGGTGGGTGACTTGTTACCAGCGGGTGTAATAAATGTTGTTAATGGCTATGGTGAAGAGGCCGGTCACGCGCTTGCAACAAGTAAGAGAATTGCAAAAATCGCTTTCACTGGTTCGACGCCTGTCGGCGAGCACATATTGAAATGTGCGGCTGAAAACCTGATTCCCTCCTCTGTCGAATTAGGTGGAAAATCTCCCAATATATTCTTTGCCGATGTACTCGATCAGGAAGATGCTTTCATCAGTAAAGCAGTCGAAGGTGCCGTACTCGCATTTTTTAATCAGGGTGAAGTCTGCACTTGTCCTTCACGGTTATTAATTGAAGAGTCAATTTATGAAAAGTTCATTAAGATGGTCATTGACAGAGCGGGCCAAATTAAACGAGGCAACCCACTAGACACCGAAGTCATGGTGGGAGCTCAGGTTTCTGAAGAACAGTTCAAAAGAATATTGGACTATATCAAAATTGGTATTGATGAAGGTGCAGAAGTCATTGCCGGCGGCAATATTGCTGCAATAGGAGGTGACTATGACGAAGGTTATTACATTGAACCAACCTTATTAAAAGGCAAAAATGATATGCGCGTATTCCAAGAAGAGATTTTTGGGCCCGTTGTCTCAGTCACCACTTTCAAATCGGAAGAAGAAGCTTTAACGATTGCCAATGATACTGACTTTGGATTAGGCGCAGGCGTATGGACTCGAGATATGAATCGGTCTTATCGCATGGGCCGTGGTATTCAGGCTGGTCGCGTTTGGACTAACTGTTATCACTTATATCCAGCACATGCTGCTTTTGGCGGTTATAAAAAGTCGGGTATGGGTCGTTATACCTACAAGACGGCACTAGAGCAGTATCAGCAAACTAAAAACTTACTGGTTAGTTACGATATCAACCCACTCGGTTTCTTCTAGCACTAATAAGCAGACTAGGGCTTTGTTCTAGTCTGCTTATATTAAAAACGAGTTAATAGAAAGCAATGAGATTGGAGTCAGTCGATGAATTAATCTTCGAAAGCCAGTTTCGTCAGCTAGGTGATGAGTTTTCTATCCCTATATTGCCACTAGGCATTAGTAAACCCAACTTAGTAATACAAAGCCCTACTGTGTCAGAAATATTGGGGCTTTCACCCTCTGTGTGCAGCACACAACCATTCCTCGACATTTTTAGCGGTAATGCTTCACCTCAAAATTCAACACCAGCGGCTCAGGCTTATGCAGGTCATCAATTTGGAAAGTTCAACCCATTTTTAGGTGATGGTAGGACTCTACTACTGGGCACAGTTGGAACTCAGAATGACCATTGCGAAATTTCCCTTAAAGGTGCCGGTAAAACCCCCTTCACTTTTGTTTCTGACGGACGAGCAGGTTTGACTGAGTGCCAACATGAATTCGACATTAGCGAACGGTTAGCGGTTTTAGGTGTACCTACCGCCCGTTGCCTTTGCATTATTAAAGGTAGTGAACAAGTTTATCGCAATGGATTTGAGTCTGTCTCAATACTCACTCGAGTAATGCCTAGTCATATCCGTTTTGGTACGTTTGAAAGGTATTACTTTAAGAAAGATGTCAAAGCACTTAAGATTTTGACTGACTATGTCATACACCAGCATTACCCTCATTGTCTAGGCAATAAAACGGATGAAAATAATAACTATGGACAGTTTTTTCAAGAGGTGGTAATTAAAACAGCTCAGCTGATCGCACGTTGGCAACAAGTTGGCTTTGTTCATGGCATGATGAATACAGACAATCAGTCTATTCTTGGCGTGAGCCTAGACTTCGGTGAATCCACATTTACTAAGGATTTTGATGACAACTTTGTTGCTAGCTTGAGTGACAGAAAAGGTCGTTATGCATTTGGACAACAACCCACAATAGGCCTTTGGAATTGCAATGTATTAGCACGGGCCCTCTCTCCTTTAATTAAGCCCGCTGATCTCCGGCGTGCCTTAACTAACTATGAGCCAGCCTTTATAGATTTTGGATCACCCTGAAAGACCTGATTCATCTTTAGTCGCAGGATCATTAGCTGAGCCCAAGGGTAATCAGATAACTTATATGACAAACCGAATGATTTTCCATTGTGCACTGTATAAAAACAAGATAAAGACCCTTAATAGACCTATACTATAATCGTATTTCCAATCGGACCATCAAGTTATGCGTCAAATAACTAGTATTGTTTTACTTCTTTTTTGTAGCTTTGCTTTGGCTGCTGACAAAACCATTTTAACCTTAAAATTAGGGGATAGAGTGATCAACTTAAGCTATCAGGATATACTCGAATTCACTCCTGTAGAACACACTATGAAAAATGTTTGGGTCAATAAGACAGTGACTTATACTGGTGTAAAGCTTTCAACTATCATCCAGAAATACAATATAACGAGTGAGTGGTTAAAGATGACCGCTATCAATGACTACTCCATCAAAGTCCCGATTATTGATGCTAAAAAGGGCGCATTTATTGCTTACCTCGCTAATAGCAAGCCAATGAAAATCCGCGATAAGGGGCCATTATGGATTCTTTATCCCTTTGGTGAAAATGAAGAACTGGAAATTGACACTTATCATAACCGCTCTATTTGGCAATTAAAGTTAATTGAAGAATCTGGTGGTTAAGTCTTGGCGAATCATCGGGCTAGGATTAATCGCCACTATTTTTATCATCACCACGATGGTTGCGATCCATTCTGTGAGACAACATGTGATCGAAATTAAAGAAAGTTTTGTGACAGAACGCTGGTGGGCGGCAAACCAGCTTGAAAAAGAAATGCTCAGACTTCAAAATTCTTTATCTTACTTCATCCTCCAACCTACAGACAATAACGTAGATAAGGTAATCATCCGATTTGAGGTTCTATGGAGTCGAGCGAATATTATTCTTGAGGGTGTCAACAGTCGTACAACAGAAGCTATAGAAATAAATCATCTTTTAATATCAACTACTAAAAAAATAAAACAATTCCTAGCTCAACAAGAGGACAGCTTCTACGGTCTCAATCAGGACAAAGCGTCCGTATTAATTCAGGATTTATCGCTTTTATCCCCAAAAATTGCTTCTAACGTGCAAAATCAATTTCACATGATGACTAATATTGAACGGTTAGAAAGAGAGGACCTACAGCGTTTTTTCTTCCAAGTCATTATTCTTTTAGTCGCCATTTCAATACTGGCGATGGGCTATACTATAATATTTTTAAACGAGCTAAAACGTAACAAAAGGCTAGTAATTCTTGCCCAGCAGTCGACTCAGGCCAAATCGACCTTCCTTGCAAAAGTCAGCCATGAAATTCGCACACCACTCAATTGTATTTTGGGCGTTATACAAATATTTGAACAGCGTAACTTTGATGATGAAACACGTAACTACCTTAATGATGTGCATTATAGTTCACGCATGTTACTGGCTAGCATCAACGATTTACTTGATTTCACTAAACTTGAATATGGTGGCGACAAACTAAAATTCACTCCGGTAACGATGAATCAGCTCTTACCCGAGATATTAGGCCCATTAGCGCATTTAGCGAAAGCAAAAAGTATCACGCTTGAGCATGCTATTAACCCAGCCGTGCCCAATATAATATTGCTGGATCAACAACGAATATCCCAGGTAATTACCAATCTGGTTTCGAACGCAATCAAGTTCACTGAATCTGGAAAAGTCAAAGTAGAGTTGAACTTCAAGCCACAACAAGGAAGATTATCGTTCAAATGTATCGATAGTGGTATTGGCATTGCCCCGAACGATGCTAAGAAAATATTTATTCCCTTCCAACAAGCTGACAATTCTACTACCCGGGAGTTTAGTGGCACCGGTCTTGGACTGACTATAAGCAAACAACTGATAGAAAAAATGTCCGGAGAAATAGGCCTTTACGCGCTTGATCAAAATAAATCAGAGACTGGTAGTTGCTTCTGGTTTGAAATCCCCGTTGATGAGGCTCCCCAGCTCGCCATTGATCCAGAAACATTACAACAAAAATATCTGCCGTTACAAGGTTGTAATATTTTGGTTGCCGAAGACAACCCCCTTAATCAAAAAATAATTACTGTATTTTTAGAACAGGCTGGTGCCACAGTAACACTCGCGGCCGATGGTGTAATCGTAGTGTCGTTATTTAAGGCAGGCTTTAATTTCGAATTAATATTGATGGATTGTCAGATGCCAAACATGGATGGGTATCAAGCCAGCCGTGAAATTCGCAAGATAGACGCTAGCATTCCAATTTTGGCTGTCACCGCGCATTCTTTTGAGGAAGAAAAAATCAAGTGCTTTGAAGCGGGAATGACTGGGTTTATAACAAAGCCTTTGAATAAAGCATTGTTATACAAAACGATTTTGGAAGCAACCGACAGGACGTTCTAGATGCGTTGTGCCATTCTTACAGGTTACACTTCACCCTCTATGTGACCAACCAGAAAACAAAATAAGACTTGCTGCATGCGATGAACTGCCTTGAAAAATTGTAAACCAGGTTGTCCTCATCAAACCATCTGTTAATGGAACTTAGAAATGCACTATTGTCAATTTCGGCTCGTCAATTGCAAATAGTTTCGAAACACCCATTTATTGTATTGAGATCGCTGCAGCCTAGGAAGCCCAAAATGACATTTCGATTTCATTCAAATTCAACTCGATACGCTGCCAAATAAGATAAAATGATTATACCCATCCAATATGATACCAGCTTGCGAATTATCCAATTGGAAGCACATAACATCTGAAGTACCGAAAGGTAATAGTGCTAGTGTGCGCCAAGCTGGCGGTTGATCGCTGCGCTGTGGTTAATACTTTCCAGCTCTGAAGACTTAAGGAATGCGATGTTTATGAATAGGAAAAATATAAACTGGATTTATATCATTCTAGTAGTGATGGTCGCCACTTTATCGGCCAACTCACTTGCCGATAACTCGGCAGCAGTTGCTTCGCAACAGGAAGACGATCAATGGTTGAGCTTTACAACAGACCACTTTCAGTTCAACTACCTCAAACTTCATCAAACTCAAGCAGATAGAGCTGCTGTCATAGCTGAAAAAGCCTGGTCTGTTATAACATCGGATTTGAAATGGGAGCCCAAAGATAAAGTCCAGGTCGTGATCGTGGATGACGTCGACTTCTCGAATGGGTTTGCCAGCCCCCTGCCCTATAACCAAATACGCCTTTTTTTAAGCCCTCCAGAAAACATGAGTAGTTTAGGGTCTTATGATGACTGGATGAATGTGCTGATCACCCATGAATTAACCCATGTTGTACAGCTCGATATGGCGATGGGTGCACCTTCTGCCTTGAGAAAAATTCTGGGCCGTAACACCTTCACTTTTCCACATAACTTTACGCCCGGCTTTATGATCGAAGGGCTCGCAGTCTATAAAGAAACAAATCATCAGGCAGGCTATGGAAGAGGCCAGAGTAGCCATTATGAAATGCAGATGCGTGAGGAAGTGATTAACGGAATTGATAACCTATCTCAAGTAACCGTGCCATTACGCGACTGGCCTTTCGGCAAGCATTACCTTTATGGCTACTACTATTACGCGTTTCTTGCAGAGCGTTATGGTCAGCACAAAATAACTCAATATCTCAAACGCTATTCACATAAATTGCTGCCATTTGCCCTCCAAAACAGAACAGCTAAAAGAACCTTCGGTAAGAGTCACGAAGTACTGTGGCCTGAATTTAAGTCATGGCTAAAGCTCAAGTTTGAGCCTCAAATAAATCAAATTAAACAGCAGATGTTAGTCGTCGGAAAAACGATTTCCAATGAAGGTTTACAGCTTGACCCTGCCACAGCTAACGATAATTATTATTACTATCTGCACAGAAACGGAATGGATCGACCGTCGATTGTTCAAATCGATGCCGATGGCAATAAACGCAAAATCATGTCGGTGAATAATATTATCGATATGGATGTCACTGCGGCAGACGACCTACTCATAACACGCACTGTCCAGGAGGGTGATGGTCGCACCTGGTCTGATATTTTTCTTATTAGAGAGGGTGATGAAAAACGATTAACCCATAACCAACGATATCGTACCGCGAGATGGAGGTCTCATAATACGAATCAGGCTAAGAGTCGGGGAAAGACTATCATCGCGAAGCGAATCATTGGTGGTTTCAGCCAATTAGACTTGCTGACAGCCGAAGGTCGATTCATAAAACAACTGTGGCAAGGCGGGCTAGACGATGTTATCGGAGACTATTCAGTGTCGCATAATGGAGAAAAACTAATTGCCAGCGTCAAACGAAAGCGACAGGGCTGGAACCTGGAACAATTCGACCTAAATTCTTACCAGTGGGAAAAAATAACCAATACCAAGGCCACCGAAGGTGGCGCACGCTATAACAAAGAAGATAAAACAATTGTCTTCAGTGCAGACTATGATGATGTCTTTAATCTTTATCGCCTAGATATTGCCAGTGGTGAAGTGCAACAGTTAAGTCATGTCATGGGCGGTGCAATGAAGCCTGCACAGGTTGGCAATCAAGTTTTCTATCAGGATTACACTGCCAGAGGCTATAACCACTTCAGATTGTCTACTGAAAAAAGCATCAGAACTTTCAACATTGCGAGCCAAGATGGGTCCTACCACTATTCGAACTGGTATCAGCAGCCGCTGAATAGAACCGAACCTGACGATTACAGCCCTTGGCCCACCTTAAGACCTCGCCAGTGGTTCCCAATAATTTTCTCTAATAACGAGACTTCCCAAATTGGCTTTGTTACATCGGCAACCGATGCTTTATCACGCCACAGTTATCTCGCCTCAGTTACGTATGATTCTGACAATGAATTAACGGCGATTGCTGCAACCTACTTTTATGATAATAAATGGGTTTTTCTAGCCCAGCGAAGTCACAACTACACCACACTTTTCAACGCGAATGGTTTGAATGTTCGACAAAGTGATAAACTGGAATTTACCCGCATCAATATTTTTAATGCCTTTGAAGATACGCTCGATTTTAGTGCGGGTATTTCGATCGATGAAAAAAGTGATTTGGCTGGACCGGGCTTCACCCGAAGATTTATTGATAGCAGAAATACCTTGTTTGGCATTCGTCTCGATTTTAATAATCGTCAATCCTACAGCCAATCCATCAGTCCTAGTTGGGGTAATCGCTCATCTCTTATTATTGAAACCAACGATGCTTTCGACAACGGTAACAACGGAGAGGTCTATAATGCCAATATTAGTCAGCTATTTGATTTACCCGGAAATCATATTTTTGCGATCAATATATCCGGCGCATACAGCACTGAAGACTCACAACCTTTTTTACTGGGTGGTGAAGATTCTTTTTTTATTCAACCACTACTTGGTCGCAACAGTTGGGCATTGCGTGGCTATGACGGTAATGCTCAGGTCGGTACTCGAATTCAAACCAATAGCTTAGAGTATCGTTTGCCAATCGCTAATATCGAGCGTAACTGGAATTTGATTCCCATTGGTGCTGGTCAAATTAGTGGCAATGTATTTATTGAAAATGGCGCTGCATGGCGTAAAGGGGGTCAGGTCGATTATCTGAGTGCTGTCGGCTTTGAAATTAAAAGTGAACTGATTATCGCTTATGGCTTTGTACTGCCAGTCAACTTGGGTTATGCCTACGGGCTTAACAATGCCAAGGGTGGCAGTCGGGCTTACGCCAGAATAGGGTACGCGTTTTAGATAATAGAGTGTAAGCAAATAGCATTAATTTGGATAACTAGAGGCTAACTAACAAATTATTAAACTCGCGCATATCCGTCAGTATGTGGTGTGCGCCCAAATCAAGCAGACTCTGCGCATGCCCCGTTGAAATATGGGAACCACCAGTAAATCCAACAACCGTCATACCAGCCGATACCCCTGCTATAACCCCAGCTTTACTATCC